>DATELS010000546.1:0-2896 GCA_035276365.1 Thermoanaerobaculia bacterium | reverse complement strand
AGCGCCGGTGACCGCGCGTCCGACCATCACCGCGCCCGCGCCGAAGCGCGCGGCTGCAGCTCAAGCATCGACAGCGCCCGCGCAGACCGAGGCGAGTGCGGAGTCGCTCGTCGAGCGCGTGAAGAAGCAACGTCCGCTCGTCGCGGGCTACCTCGAGGCGGCGAAGATCGAGCGCAGCGGCAACACGCTGACGCTTCTCTTCACCGACTCCTTCGCCTGCGACACCGTGAGCGACGCGCGCGACACGATCGCGCAGATCGCGTCCGATCTGTACGGCGCGAAGATGACGGTGGAGGCGAAAGTCCTCGCGCCCGAACCGCAAAGCGGACGCCGCGCGGAAGACCAGCCCCCGCCTCTCAGCGACGATCCCGTCCTCAGCGCCTTTCGCAAGCACCTCGGCGGTGAGCTCGTGAAGGAGAAACGATGAACATCAAGCAGCTCATGAAGCAGGCGCAGCAGATGCAGGATCAGATGCAGCGCCAGATGGCGACGATCCGCGCCGAAGGCACCGCAGGCGGCGGCATGGTCAAGGCCACGATGTCGGGCAACAAAGAGCTCCTCTCGATCGAGATCGACAAGGAAGCGGTCGATCCGAATGACGTCGAGATGCTGCAGGACCTCGTCAAGGCCGCGGTCAACGAGGCCGCGCGCAAGGTCGACGAGGAGATGCAGTCGTCGATGGGCGCGATGACCGGCGGGATGAAGATTCCGGGGTTCTGATGGAGCAGCGGCTTGCCGCTGCGCTTGATCAATGACGACCGCCCCACCGCTGGCAAATCTCATCAACGAGCTCACGCGTCTTCCCGGCGTCGGCGGCAAATCCGCGGCGCGGCTCGCGTATCACATCCTCAAGCGTCCCGCGGCCGAGGCGGAGGCGCTGGCGGCGGCGATCCTCGAGGTGAAGACGAAGATCTTCCGCTGCTCGGTCTGCAACAACATGACGGACGTCGAGCCGTGCGCGATCTGCGGCGATCCGCGGCGCGACCCGAGCGTGCTGTGCGTGGTCGAGGAAGCCTTCAACATCCAGACGATCGAGCAGACGCGCGATTTCAAAGGCGTCTACCACGTCCTCCTCGGCGCACTCTCGCCGCTGAAGGGCGTCGGCCCGCAGGACATCGACGTCGGCGGCTTGCTCAAGCGCGTGCAGCAGGGCGCGATCCGCGAGGTGATCATCGCGACGAATCCAAATGTGGAAGGCGAAGCCACCGCGCTGTACATCGCGCAGCAACTCCGCCCGCTCGAGGTGCGTACGACGCGTCTCGCATTCGGCCTGCCCGTCGGCGGCGATCTCGAATACGCGGATCAGGTGACGATGGCGAAGGCGCTGGAGGGGCGCAGAGAGATTTGAGCGGAGCGATTCTCTAGGCTGCCAACTCTTCCTGTGCTATACATTTGCGCGGCCCCATCCCACGGAGACATATGGTGATCAATGGCGACTCCTGATCTCGTGATGTACGAGGAGGAGTACCAGCAGATTAAGGACATCCTTCATCGTCTGCAGGTCGACTCCAACTCGAAGATCGTCTTCCTCGTCGACAAGAACGGGCAGCAGATCGCCGTACAGGGCGACATGCGCGGCGTCGACGCGACCTCGCTCGCGTCGCTGACGGCGGGCAACGTCGCGGCGACGGATGGTCTCGCCAAGCTCATCGGCGAGAAGGAGTTCTCCATCCTCTTTCACGAGGGCGAGCGCGACAACATCCACATCTCGCTCGTCGCGCAGCGCGTGATCCTCGTCGTCATCTTCGACGAGAAGTCCTCCCTCGGGCTCGTCCGGCTGCGCGTGAAGAAAGCATCCCAGGAGCTCGAGAAAACGTTCGAGCAGCTCCTGAAGAAGGCCGAAGCCGATCGCGGATCGATGGCCAACCGGTTCGACTCCCCGTTCGCGGAGATCACCGACGAGGACATCGACAGCCTGTTCAGCGAATAAGCGCCATGACGTTCATCAACTACGCGGCGCGAGAGATCAACTGCAAGATCGTGTACTACGGTCCCGGTCTATGCGGCAAAACCACGAACCTGCAGTGGATCTACGACAAGACCAATCCGCAGGCGAAGGGCAAACTGATCTCGCTGGCGACGGAAACCGATCGCACGCTCTTCTTCGACTTCCTCCCGCTCGACCTCGGCACCGTCCGCGGCTTCAAGACGCGCTTCCACCTCTACACCGTTCCGGGCCAGGTGTTCTACGACGCCTCGCGCAAGCTGATCCTGAAGGGTGTCGACGGCGTGGTCTTCGTCGCGGACTCGCAGGACGCGCGCATGGAGGCGAACGTCGAGTCGCTCGCGAACCTCGACAAGAACCTGAAGGAGCAGGGCTACGACATGAAGTCGATCCCGTACGTGCTCCAGTTCAACAAGCGCGATCTTCCGACCGCGCTGCCGATGGACGAGATGTACCGCCAGCTCAACTTCAAAGGCGAGCCGACGTTCGAGGCGGTGGCGATGAACGGCACCGGCGTCTTCGACACGCTGAAGGCCGTGGCGAAGCTCGTGCTGACGGAGCTGAAAAAGAAGTAACGCTCATGGCTCCGCGCGCGCCTCGCGTGTGGCCGCGGTCTCCGACGCCTCGAACTGCGCGAGCTCCTGTTTCGCCTGCACGCTGAGCTTCTGCAGTCCCGCATTCGAGTAGCAGAGCGCACGCAGTTGCAGGATCTCCTTCGCCCACGGCGGATGCGGCTCGAGGGACGCGAGCGCGCCGATCGTGCGTCCGTCGCAGCGGCCGCTCTTCCAGCTCGCCGCGATGTACGCGACGCGACGCACCTCTTCCATCTGATACGCGGCGTACGGCTGCGCGAGCGCGGCCATGATCTCCGGCGCATCGGCGAGCTCGGACGCGGCGGCGACCGCGGACTCCATCACGCCGTGCAGCGGCCACGGATCGTTGCGATACGCG
>DATELS010000545.1:0-5127 GCA_035276365.1 Thermoanaerobaculia bacterium | reverse complement strand
TGGACGGCGTCACGGACAAGCCTCGCGAAGTCCCGAATTCCACCGACGCATCGGCGCTGCGATACGTTGCTCGATTCGCGGCCAATGACGCCGCGTCGTTACGAGGATGTCGCCGCCACACGATCAACACTCGCGTGCCGGAGACGGCGACCGAGGGCGCGCCTTCAATGTCGGCTGCGAGCGCGTCGTTGATATCGGGCAGGCGCGTCACGGAGTCCGGATGTCCGGCGCGTTGCGTGTCCAGGATGGCCGTCGCGATCCCTCGCGCTCCGCTGTTCCACGCGATGAAGAAATGATGGTCATCGAGCGGGCAAATGGCTGGCGCCGAGGCCGTGCTGACGACGATCTGATTCGGGAAATCTGTTTCCCAGTGATCGCCGAGACCGGCACGAACGAAGAGCTTGGTCGACCCGGAATTGGTTTTCCCGAACGCCGCGAGAAAAACGAGCGCGCCGGATGCGTCGCTGGCGAGACCGGGGCCATAGTCCATCCGGCCCAGATCGGTGTGGAGGTGGCTGCCGCTCCATGCGACGCCATCGGCGGATGATCGCGTCTCGAGGATGCGGTCGCTGCGCACAATCGCCGCGACGAAACTCTCCGGAACGGGTGAACGCGTGTTGCAGGTTTGATTGAGGAGAAGCGTCGCGCCCACCGCGACGAGGAGCAGCGACGCCCGCGAGCGAGGTCCGCATTTCATCGGTCATTCCCTTTCTCGGCGAATACGGCAATCCGTAATGCCTGAAAGTGGGAGTGACGCGAAGCTCCGATTCTCCGCGGCGCGCGTTGCGCGCGCCGCGGAGTTCCGCGCGCGAAACTAGCGCGACTTCGGGTTCGCCGGCGTCGCGGCGGCGACGAGCGCCTGCATCGCGAAGACGTCTTCCTGGCGCTGCAGCACGTGGTCGCCGATTCCTTCGTGCGTGACGAAGCGGTACATCACGCGCGGCTTGGCGAGCTTCATCGGCATCTGATCGCGCGTGTACACCCACTGCTCGATCGTGCCGTTGATCACCGGGTTGTCGATGATCACCAGCTTGTCTTCCTGCATCACCGGGCGGCGACGGACATACGCAGGCTCGCCGAGGAGGATGAAGACCTTGCCGCGATCGGTCATCGAGCCGAGACCGTCGTTCGTCGAGAACGCCTGATCCGCGAACTCCGCGCGGCGGTTGAACGTCTCCTGGAACTCGTTCTGCGGCGTGCCGGGCGTCGGATCGCGCCGCGCCCAGAACTCCGTGATGAACTTCTCGCGATCCGCCTCCGCGACGAGCGCGCGGAACTGCTGCTGCTCCGCCTTCGTGCCGAGGATCAGCAGCGCGGGATTCGGTCCGAACGCGCCCGGATTCACGTACTTCTTCTCGCGCGGCGTAAACGTCCCGAAGCCGGGATAGTACGAGTCGAAGCCCGACGCGTTCTGTCCCGCCTGCGCGAGCTCGTTGAACAGCTCGACGAAATGCTTGTCGTACTTCGATGCGTCGATCGCGTGCGCGTTCGGATTCGCGGCCAGGTACTCGCGCAAATGCTTCGTCGCCGCGACGTCGTCCTTGATGCCCGCATACGCCACCGCGCTGTAGAAGTGCAGCGCGGACAGCGCCTGCGCGCGCGTGGCCGGATCCGCGATCGTCGCCGCGGCCTCGATCGCCGGATCGAGTGCAGCGGCAGCTTCGCGGTATTGCTTGTTCGAGATGTTCGCGCGCGCCTGCGCCAGCGCCTCGGCCGGATCGACCGATGCGAAAGCGGGAAGGGTGAGCGCAGCGACCAGCAACGTCGTCACAACTTTCACGGTGAGCTCCTTTTCTTGTAGGTGTGCCGAGGCAGCATGCCACGAATTTGCAGCTACGATGCAGTTCGATGACGGAGCGTGTCGATATCGTGACACCGGACGGCGTCCTCACCGGCCGCGCGAAAGCAAAGGACGACGTGCATCGCGACGGCGACTGGCACCGCTGCGCGCACTTGTGGCTGCTGACGCCCGATGGCCGCATTCTCGTGCAGCGCCGCGCGCTGTCAAAGCAATCGTGGCCGGGGATGTGGGACGTTTCTGTCGCCGGTCACATCAGCGCGGGCGAGAGCTCCCGCGACGCCGTCCTTCGCGAGACGCAGGAAGAGCTCGGCCTCACGCTCGCGCACGACGAGCCGCAGTGGTTCGGCACCGTCCCGTTCCACGCAACGCTCCGCGACGGCGCGTACATCGAGAACGAGATCCACGATCTCTTCTTCGTCCGACGTGAGATTGATTCCGCGTCGCTGCGACTCGATCCGCTCGAGGTCGCCGAAGTCGCGCTCGTCACGCCTGACGAGCTGGAGAATCTCGACCTCGTTCCGCATCCCGCCGAGTACGCCCTGCTCCGCGAAACCGTGCTACGCTCCTTCGCACACTGAACCAAATACAAGCCATGCCCTGGTGGATCTGGGTCCTTTTCGGACTCCTGCTTCTCGGGATCGAGCTCGCGTCCTCGACTCTCCACATCGGCCTCTTCGCCATCGGTGCGTTCACCGTGGCGCTGCTGGTCGGACTCGGAGTCGAGATGCCGCTCTGGGCCGAGCTGATGACGTTTACGATCGTCTCGGTCGTCGCGATCGTCGTCATTCGTCCGATCCTCGTACGCAAGCTCGGGCTCAATCAGAAGAAAATCGTCGACTCGCTCGTCGGCGAACAAGCGCTCGCGCTCGACGACATCGCGCCCGCCGCCATCGGCAAGGCGGAGATGCGCGGGACGACGTGGAGCGCGCGCAACATCGGCGAAACAGCACTCATTCGCGGCCAGCGATGTGTCGTCACCGACATCCAGGGCCTCGTCATTCAAGTCCGCGCCTCATAACCCCAACCACAACCACAGGAGAATCCCATGGGCAGTCTCATCGTCGCAGTCGTCCTCGCCATCCTGGCGATGATCGTCATCTCGAAGATCGTGCGCGTCGTTCCCCAGCAGCAAGCTTGGGTCGTCGAGCGCCTCGGCAAATACTCGGGCACGCTCGACGCGGGACTGCACATCCTCGTGCCGTTCTTCGACGTCGTGCGCTACAAGCACTCGCTCAAAGAGATCGCGCTCGACATCCCCGAGCAGGTCTGCATCACGAAAGACAACGTGCAGGTCGGCGTCGACGGCGTGCTGTACTTCAAGATCCTCAATCCCGAGCGCGCGTCGTACGGCATCTCCGATTACACGTACGCGATCTCGCAGCTCGCGCAAACGAACCTGCGCAGCGAGATCGGCAAGATCGATCTCGACCGCACGTTCGAAGAGCGCACGAACATCAACCGCGAAGTCGTCGCCGAAGTCGACAAGGCGTCCGAAGCGTGGGGCGTGAAGGTGCTGCGCTACGAGATCAAGAACATCACGCCGCCGCAGGACGTGCTCGCGGCGATGGAGAAGCAGATGCGCGCCGAGCGCGAGAAGCGCGCGACGATTCTCACGTCCGAGGGCGAGCGCGACGCCGCGATCAACACGGCCGAGGGTCACAAGCAGCAGGTGATCAAGAACTCGGAGGCGAAGCGCCAGCAGCAGATCAATGAGGCCGAGGGACAGGCGCAGGCGACGCTCGCGATCGCGACGGCGACCGCGGAAGGCATCCGCCGCGTGGCCGAGGTGATCAAGATGGGCGGCGGACACGAGGCAATGCAGTTGCGTCTCGCCGAGCAGTACATCACGGCCTTTGGCAACATCGCCAAGAGCGGCACGTCCATGGTCGTGCCCGCAAATGTCGCGGACGTTGCATCAATGATTCAGACGGCGATGGGTGTCGTGAAGCAGACGCCCGCGGCCGAGGCCGCCAAAATTCCGGTTCGTCCGCAAGCGTAAGGCGTCGACAATTGAGCATTGTGAATTGAGGATCGGAGAACCGATCCTCAATTCCATTGACTTCACAATGATGCGTGACTAGGATGTCGCGCTCATGCCCTGTCCCCGGAATGCCCTCTCCCCGTCCTTCATCCTCGCCACCCTGTTTGTTCTAGGCGCTGCGCTCAATGGGCGCGCGGAATGGCCGCCCAATCGCGCGAAAGCGAATATCGGCGGGCTTCAGGGAGTCCTGGTCTATCCCTATACGGGCTCGAACTCGGACCGGCCGTTCGCAATGACGAACTGCCGCGTCGTGCTGGCTCCGGACGAAGCATTGGAGCAGCGGTTGAGCTACCCCTGTGGCGAGTGGTTCCTTCCCGCCGAGGAGGGTGCTTATCGGACGTGGATCGAGGGCGATTCCTTCTCGAGTTCAGCGCAGATTCTTCTGAATTATGTTGCCGCCCCGTACGACGGCTCCGGTCTCGTCATTTCCTCGGAAGTCGTTCCGTCGGGATCGATTGTGAGCGGGACGGCAGTGCCGGCGGGTTCGACGCTGCGGTTGCTGAATCTCGATCGTCCGGGCCGGGGATTCGCGATCCGCGTGGCCGCGGCGGATGCAATGAAACCGATTCGCATCCCGCCGGGTCGTGTCGTGGCCAGTCTGTTCGATGCCCACGACAACGCATTGGCGCAGTCGCGCCCATTGCAGGTCGAGGCGGGGAAGACGACGAGGTTTACTGTGGAAGCGCCGAAGAAGGGCGCCGACGTCCAGGTCATGTTGCGAAAACCGCGAGGCGCTCGTTCCGGCCAGACGCCGATCCAACCCTTCTTGACGAGGCAGGGTGCGCGCGTGACACCCGAGGTGGTGCACGAGGGTCCGACATGGATCGTCGCAATGTGGTACGGCGTGCCTGAGGGCGACTGGACATTGAAGGCGGAGGCACCCAGCGTCGTGCTGGTCCCGTCCTCGGTTGCGCTTCGCGCACAACGCGTCGTCACGATCAGACGCGAACTGGCGGATAAGAGCATTGGCGCCGGGATACGGCCCAATTGAGCAATTCATCGGAGGGATAGATTGTGAGGACCAGAAGCCTTCAGTTGTGCGCTGTCGTTGTGGTGTTGGTTGCTGCAGTGGTCGGGAATGTCGACGCGAGACCGGCTTGCTCGACCCGGTCGATCGTGTGCGGAACGCTCTGCACCTATAACAGTACTCTCAATGGTGGTTCGTGCAGCGGTTCGTCGGGCGACCCGAGTGCCTACTGTTACAAGGAGATGGTCTCGACCGAGTCCGGCGCCGTCGTGTACTCGTGCTTCGACGGATCGTACGAACCGTGCTGTGACGACAACT
>DATELS010000544.1:0-11977 GCA_035276365.1 Thermoanaerobaculia bacterium | reverse complement strand
CGCGCGGCCGAGCGGCTCGCGCCGGTGAGCGAGGCCGCCGCGATGATGCAGGCGACCATGATGGTGATGACC
Organism: Thermoanaerobaculia bacterium; assembly: GCA_035276365.1. Classification (GTDB taxonomy): domain Bacteria; phylum Acidobacteriota; class Thermoanaerobaculia; order Gp7-AA8; family Gp7-AA8; genus QHVT01. The sequence goes on along the minus strand of DATELS010000544.1, from coordinate 11,905 downwards.
GAGATGCGCTGACGCGTGTTCATTGCTTCCTCCGTGACGTTCGTGTCGGAGTGCAATGTAGGAACGGGGCGGGCTCGCGATTGCTAAGACTTTCCTAGGAAATTGCGAAAAGATCGGCCGCGCGCGCCGCGCGTCGCGAGATTTCCTAACGCGATCCTAAGCTCCGCTACACTCTTCGCATCCATGTTGACCTTTGTCCTGGTCGCGCTCGCGGTGGCGGTGCTCGCGCCGATCGTCACGTTCTTCGCAAAGCGTGACGCGCGGCGGTTGCAGCACAAGCGGCGCATTCGCGTCGATCGCTTCAAATTGAAGCGCCGTCAGAAAGAGGTCGAGCTCGAAGTGTTCGGATCGCGCGAGGTCGTCCGCGCCATTCAGGAGTACGCGAAGCAGCATCACGTCACCGTCGACGAGGCCAAGCGTCAGGCGAAGCAATACCTGCAGGAGATCGTGCCGAAGTTCAACCTCCTCGCGACCCACCGCATCGGCGAGCCGATGGCGAAAGGGATCATGCGCTTCCTCTATCGCGTCGTCGTCGAGCGCAAGCCGATTCACGAGCTCAACGAGCGCATCGGCCGCAATGCCTCGGTCGTCTACATGATCAATCACCGCTCGAATGCGGACTACGTCCTCGTCGCGTACATGCTCTTCAAATTCATGTCGCTCTCGTACGCGATCGGCGAGTGGGCGCGTGTCTGGCCGCTCAATCACATCTTCAAATGGTTCGGCGGCTATTTCGTCCGCCGCCGCTATCGCGAGCCGCTGTATCACGCGGTCCTGTCGAAGTACGTGCAGACGATCACGAAGCACCGCGTGACGCAGGGCGTGTTCATCGAAGGCGGCCTGACGCGCGACGGCGCGTTCCAGAAGCCGAAGCTGGGCATGCTCGACTATCTCGTCTCCGCGAAACGCGACTCCGAGTTCACCGCGCCGCTGTTCATCATTCCGACGGCGGTGAACTACGACCGCGTCCTCGAGGACCGCAACCTCACCGAAGAGCTCCTCGGCCGCGAAGAGCGCTCGACGAAAGGCGAGAAGCTGCGCACGACGTTCGACTACCTCTTCCGCAACTTCTTCCGCGGCGTGCTGCATCGCTTCAAGCGCTACGGCTATGCGATCGTCACGTTCGGCAACGCGGTGTCGATCGACGACTTCGCGCGCGAGCATCCCGGCCTGCTCGCGGAGACGTTCGACGAGCGCAAGCCGGCCTTGCAACTGCTCGCCGAGCGCGTGATGAACGAGATCTCGAACGCGATTCCGATCACGCCCGTGCCGCTGGTCGCGACGATCTTCACGCGCCACGCGGTGATGACGAACAAGCAGATGCACGACGAGATCGCGCGCCTGCGCGAAGAGTGGGCCGATCGCCCGTGGCTGCTGCGCGAGAAGACGCCGGCCGACATCTGGAAGGCGGCGCGGCAGGTGCTCGAGCTGCGGCATCTCATCGTGCCGGTCGAGCAGTGGCGCGACGATCTCTTCGACGGCGGCGGCGCGCCGGAACTCGAGGACGCGTGGCAGTGGAATCCGGAGCAGGTGCTGCTGCGCGACTACTACGCGAACTCGCTCGTGCGCTTCGACGACGTGAAGCGCCGCGGCTGGCCGGAGCGCAAACACGACGCGCGCACGACCGCCGCCGTCACCGCCGCGAGCGCGCTTCAGTGAAGAACGCGCGTCGGCGTCGTGCGATCGATGTAAATCGCCGCGTCGAACTTCGCCGGCAATGAGCCGGTGAGCGACGTCGGACCAGCGTTCGTCGTGCCGGCGTTGTAGCGCGACGGCGTCGCGAGCCACGACGGCGCCGGCACGCGCAGCGAGACAAAATACGCGCTGAACGCGCTCTGCCGCAGCAACGACTCGTACGACTGCGCGGTGAGCGCGGGGAAGGTCGTGACCACAGGCGCGTAGGTCTGCGTCGCCGGCTGAAATGCCCACTGGTTGAACGTGCCGCCGCCTGTGAGCGTCGCGATCGCGAAGTACTCGCTGCCCAGCGCGTCGAAGAGCGTGCGTCCCATCGGCTGCACGCCCGCCCATTCCGACTCCGACTTCGACACGTGCTCGTTGTGCGCCCACACGATCACGCGCCGTGTGACGCCGCGATGCTGTCGAATCCAGAGCGCGTTCTCCGCGAGCGCGTCGTCGCGGTGCGGGCCGAACTGAAACTGGCTCTGCACGACGACGCGCGCCTCGTGCAGAGCCTCGTCGTACGCGGGCGACGCGAGCTCCGTCGCGCGCGCGGCCAGCGTATCGAAGACACGCGCCGCGGCTTCGAAGCAGCCGGTCGTGCGTTGGTGCATCCGAATGCAGGCGTAGTCCTCGTCCGCTTTCACCGAGGCGGGCGGATCGACGGCGCGCAGATACGCGACGACGTCGTCCGCCGCGCTCACTTCGTCGAGCACGTCCATGCCCGCGATGACGACGGGCGGACGCGTGCCGCGATGCGCGTTCCACTCGCGCAGCCATTCGATCAGCGCGAGCACCTCTTCGTCGTTCCAGAAAAAGTAGCCGAGGGAGGAGAGGGTGGCGAGGAGCGGACGGGGATCGCCGGCGTTGCCCTGCGCGTATTCGTTCAGCTTGTTCATGAGCGGGAACGGCGCCTCGAGCGCGATCACGTCGAAGCCGAGCTCGCGCACGAGATAGTCGGCGACGCGGAGCTTGACCGTGTGGAACTCGTGCGTACCGTGCGTGCCTTCGCCGAGGGCGACGACGTCCGCGGGGCCGATGAGCGCGCGGAGCGGGGCGAGGTCGTACGTGTACGGCTGCAGTTCCGTCGACGCGAGCGGCTGCGCGTTCGCGGCGAGCCACGCCGGAATCGTCGAGGTGTCGAACGACGGCGGGACGGCGACGGCGCGGCGTTTCGGAGCAGCGTACGCCGAGAACGTGAGGACGAGCGCGAGGAAGACCGGAACCGTCCGGGACATGCCGATCATTGTCGCAGGTAACGCCGCCGCAGTTCGGTGAAGATGCGGCCGGGCGCGCGGCAGGCGCGGCCGTCGATGAAGCGAATCGGCGCGAGCGTGGTCAGACTGCTCGTGAAGAACGAGCCCGCGCGCAGCTCCTCGATCGTCGGCGCGCGCAGCACGACCTCGGCATTCGCGAGCAACCACGCGCGGACGATGCCCGGGAGGATGTTGTCCGGAGCGGTGATGAGGCGATCGGCATCGACGGCGAAGACGTTCGTGGCCGTTCCTTCGAGCACGCGTCCGTCGCGATCGAGGAAGAGTCCCTCGTCCGCGTTCTTCGCGATCGCCTCGCGCAGGCCGATGATCGACGGCGCGTACGATGTGAGCTTGTGCTCGGGCAGCGCGCGCGAGTGCGCGAGCGTGATCGCGCGCCCGCGTCTTCGTCGGCGGAGCGTCGTCTCGGAGATCGGCGAGGACGTCGCGGTGAGCGTCCACACCGTGCCGCGCTCCGCGACCCACATGCAGCGCAGCGCGGCCTCCTTCAACGTTGCCACGCGTTTCGCCGCGCGTTCGGCGGCTTTGCGGAAGGCGATTGCATCGGGCAGCGGAAACGAAAGCGCGCGCGAGGAGGCGAGCATGCGCTCGAGATGTTCCTCGAGCTCCACGACGCGGCCGTGCACGACGCGCATGGTCTCGAAGAGTCCGAGCTCGTCGATCATGCTTTCGCTCCCACGAATCGCAGAAACGCCTCCGACTTTGCGCGGCTTTCGTCTTCTTCCGCGATCGGATCGGAATCCCACACGATGCCGCCGCCCGCGTGATAGCGCACGGAGTCTTCGGTGACGACCGCGGTGCGGATGGCCACGCTGAACTCGGCACGCGTGGCGTCGAGATAGCCGATCGTGCCGCAGTAGACGCCGCGCGGCACGGGCTCGATGTCGCGGATCATGCGCACCGCCGCGCGCTTCGGCGCGCCGGTGATCGATGCGGCAGGGGAGAGCGCGCCGAGGATGTCGGCGACGGAGCGGTTCTGCAAACCGGTCGCTCGGACGGTCGACTCGAGATGATGCACGTGCTCGAGCGTGCGCACCGTGCGAAACGCGGGCACCGACACGGCGCCGGACGGCGCGATCTTGCCGAAGTCGTTGCGCACGACGTCGACGATCATCAGATGTTCGGACGCGTCTTTCCGCGAGCTCGTGAGCGTCGCGATCTCGGCGGCGTCGTCGCCGTTGCGCCGTACGGTTCCTTTGATGGGACGCGACTCCGCCACTCCCGTCTCCCGATCGAACCGCAGCAACACCTCGGGCGACGCGCTCACGATCGACCAGCCGTCGCCGCGCAGAAACGCGGAGGACCGCGGCGCGCGCGGCGCGGTGAGCGCGCGATAGAGATCGAGCGGATCGCACGTGCCGTCGATGGAGAAGGCGCGGGTGAGGTTGACTTGGTACACGTCGCCGTCGCGGATCGACTCGCGGATGCGCTCGACGGCGGCGGTGTAGTGGCCGTTGCCCATGGAGTCGCGGATATGCGTTTGTGCGCATCGAGTGGCGTTGTGCGACGGCGCTGTTCCATTCACGCGCTTGCGATGCCGCGCGAAAAACGCGGCCGGCTCACTCGGCGTGTTCGCGCGCGGCAGCGCCTCCTCCTCGCACGCGAGCGCCTCGTATGCAATGAAGCCGGCCCACAGTTCATCACTGTCGCACTGCAGCTCCTCGACGAACGCGCACCACTCGCCCGCGCGATTCCACGGCAGCTCGCGCGTCTCCTCCGGCAAGGGCAGAAGAAGATGCACCGCACCGTCATCGCTCCATCCTTCGAGCAATGCGGCGCCGGGACGGTCGAGCGGATACGATTCCGGCATGCGCATACTCATCGTAGGAGCAACGGGCACCATCGGAAAGGCGATCGTCGACGCTCTGCAGGGCGAGCACGAGATCGTCGAAGCGTCGCGCAACAGTTCTTCGCTGCACGTCGACATGGCGGAGCCGGAGTCGATTCGCGCCATGTACGCGAAGCTGGGGACGGTCGACGCCGTGATCAGCGCCGCGGGCGGTGCGAAGATGAAACCGATCGGCGAGCTGACGGACGACGACTTCGCGTTCTCGATGAAGTACAAGCTGATGGGGCAGGTGAACCTCGTTCGCTATGGCTTCGACAACGTCCGCGACGGCGGTTCGTTCACCATCACCAGCGGCGTCCTCGGCATGCATCCGATGCCCGGCAGCGCGGCGGTGAGTCTCGTAAACATGGGGCTGGAAGGCTTCATGCGCGCCGCCGCGCTGGAGGCGCCGCGCGGGATTCGCGTGAACGTCGTCAGCCCGCCGTGGGTGACGGAGACGCTGATCGCCTACAACATGGATCCGTCGATCGGCCTGCCCGCGGCGGTGGTCGCGAAGTCGTACGTCGAGAGCGTGACCGGCTCCGCGACCAGCACTGTCATTATCCCGTAGGGTTAGCCGGCTGCGCCTCGGCCCGTCGACTGTCGGCGCGGCCGAGGATGTAGCCGGAGAGGCCGCCGAGAAGGGCGGCGAGCTCTTTCCCTTCGAGCGTGCCCATGATGCCGAAGAGGATGATCGCGATGACGATGAGGAACAGCGTCACGAACTGCATCCCCATCGCGCCGGAGAAGATCGTCGTCGCGACGCCCTGCTTGTTCCACGCGATGATGTAGAAGCCGACGATGACGATGAACACCAGCACGCCGAACGTGTAAGTCACGTTCGTGCGGAAGCGGTTGATGTCGCGATCGGCGTCGAAGAGCGACGCGATGCGCTGCTCGAGTGAGAACAGACGATGCGATGCGTCGTCGTACGCGGCCCGATTGCGCTTGAGCTCCGGCTCCGCGTTCTGTGCGAGCTCGAGGTTCTGGTTGATCGTGTCGAGCTGCAGCGTCAGCGAGTCGATCAGCGCCTGATCCGGAGCTCTCGCCGTCTGCGCCTTCTTGAGCAGACCGTCGACCTTCACCTTGTCGCGATTGAGGACGGCGAGCGACGGCAGGTCGCGCGTGTCGTTGGCGCGGTCGGCGATCTGTCTCTCCAGCGACCGCATCTGATTGACGAGCATCTCCCGCTCTTCGAAGAGCTTGCGGAAGTCCTCGATCTTTCCGATGTCGGCATTCGCAGGCGCCGGTGGTTTGGCCGCCGGCTCCTGCGCGGACGCCACCGCAACGAGAGCGACCGTCATCAACACGACGAGCGTCGTTCGCATCCATCCCTCCTGATTGCTGTGTTTAAGGAGGGCCGCGCGGATGAAGTTTCCCTACCCGCACATCGCCCTCTCGATCGTCCGGAAGTCGGACTCGGCGATTTCGAAGAGGCCGCGGCGGAAGGGGAAGCCCCACTGTTTCTTGTCGCGGATGAAGTCGAGCTGCTCGAGCAGCGGCTGGATGGGCGTCTCGCTGCACGGTTTGAACGCGACGGCGCGGCGCCACGGACGGAAGTCGGGACTGACGTCGACCTGCACGGGCGCGTCGTCGGCGATGGTGCCGATGGCGGTGAAGCTCTGCACTTTCTCGCCGGCCTGCATGGCCGCGCGCGGCGAGTAGAAGACGATGGCGTCGCCGCTGGCGAGCCGGCGCAGACGCTTGTCGTCACCATGATCGGCCTGCGTGAAGCCGCCGGCGACTCCGCGCTGCACGTGTTCGCGAGAGACGGTGTTGATCCAGTAACGCATGACGTTCCCTCCGCCTCCGAGGCTCCCTCGGAAATCGCGAAAGGGCAAATCTTCTACTCCGCGTGGAGGCGGTGCAGGAGTCGATGCACGAACGGCGCGAGGAGGACGCCGAGGATGGCGATGAAGAGGAGGCCGGAGAAGAGGGCGTAGACGGAGGCGAAGAGTTTGGACGCGCTGGTGGGCAGGGGATCAATCGGCCCCATGCCGCCCAGGATCATGGAGGCGTTGAGGAGCGCATCGAGCCACGAAAGCCGCGCGAGGAGGTGATACCCGACGACGCCCACGCCGAGCGCGATGCCGATCGCGAACAACGCGACGAGAAGATGACGGAGCACGCGATGCGTGAACTGGCGCCGGGAGAGGACTTTCTGCTTGCGGTGCTCGTACATCGCGCGCTGCGAGTATGACACTCACCCGCCGAGTCGCGGATTGCCGGGATGCCTCGCGCGATGACAACGCACGCACAGGAGGGAAAGATTTGCAAGCTGATGCCGCCCGCCGACCGCGATCGGACGCAGGTGATGCACATGTGCCACCGCCACCCGCCACCCGCGCGCCGACAACGCGAATCGTCCCGCAGGAAGCCCGCAAGACTCGCACCGCCCCATCGCCCGCTCGAAGACCACGGTGCGGCGAAGTTGCCAATCGGGCGGGTAGGTGGGCCAAAGGCGGAAGAGAGGTTCGACGATGCAACGCCACGCGAAAGAACGGATGACGCGGAGCACGAAGGGATTTTAGGCGCGCAGTGCGCCGGCACCACTCATAGTGGAGCATCGATGCGCAGCACTAATGTTTCTTCGCGTATACGGCGACGTATGTGATCGTCGGCTGTCCAATACCGAGACAGCCCGGCTGCGACACCTGAAATACAAACTCCAACTCGTAGCCTTGGCCGGAACGACCACTGAAGCGTGTCGCGAGCGCCGTCAGCGCGTTGTGGGAAAACTGTGCACCGATGGGTTCAACCAGATATTCTTTCATTGACATCCTCGCAGAGAGTATCGATGCCGCCCCGCCCGGGGCGGCATCGCAATAGACGCTGAATCGTGGCAAAGACACCTCGCACGAATGCCGTGCCGTCGAATCGCCATTTCTGCATAGCGCGAGCAGCTTGGATCCCACACACATCGATTCCCTACTGAAGCTGGGCGGATCCGACGGTAGTAGCGAAGCAATACGACGCCGAGCCAAAGCGGCGTCCATTCGCGGGGAAGGGGCAAGTCGTCGATCTCACGGTCCCGCGACGTACGACCAACCAATGCTCGCGTGATATTTGGAATGCACGTTTCCGGTAGATTGAACGTAATCGCGGCGCGATGATCCATCTGTCGGAGCATGCCGCTCATCGCTTACGCCGGCTAAGGCTCGTATTCGGTACCGTTACAGGATGGACAGGGCGGAAGACGATCAGAGTCATCGTCGAGTCTCACAACTTCTCCACACTCCGTGCAGGTGTACGTTCCTTGGCCTGGCTTTTCTCCCGTGGTCGACATTCGTTTCTCCTTAGCTCCGATTATCGGGAGCCCAATGTATAGACCCCAGCCAGTAGGAAAGGAGGCGAGCCTCGCGGCGTGCGCAATGCGCCCATGACCAACGCCACGGCGGTCGATGCCAAGTGGAGGGGCGCGCAGGCGCCGCGACTTTACGCGCGCCGTCACGCCGGCCGTTTGGCGTTTTTCGCCGCGCGCGCGGACAGCCGCTTCACTGCCGCCATCTTTGCAGGAGCCGCCGCACGCGGTTGTTCACGCACGGCGCGATCCAACAGCCTCTTTACCTTGCTCGGCAGATCGATCGGGACGAAGTTGTCCTCGGGGAACAGATAGTCTTCGCCTGATTCATCGACCACTCGCAGGAAGCCCTCGGATATCGCGTTGTCGTCCGGCAAAGGTTTGTAGATCTTCCAGAGCTGAAGCGAAACTTCGTTCCCTTCATTTTCGATACAGACGACGGCTTCGGGATACTCGTTGTTCATGTGACTCGCGGAGCGTAGCACCCGCACGAAACCAGATACGATCAGCCCGCGTGAAACCCATCGGCCTGATCGGCGGCATCGGACCCGAATCCACCATCATCTACTACCGCGCGATCCTCGCGCGCGTGCGCAACGCGCCCATTCTCATCAACAGCATCGACGTCACGCGCGTGCTCGATCTTGCGGGGCGGGGGGCGCGGGAGGAGATGGCCGAGTGGATGCTGCGCGAGCTCGACGTCCTTGCACGGGCGGGGGCGCGGGTGGGCGCGTTCGCGTCCAACACGCCGCATCTCGTCTTCGACGCTGTCCAGCGGCGCGCGCCGTTGCCGCTCGTCAGCATCGTGGACGCGGCGGCCGGCGCCGTCGCAGATGCGGGCATGCGTCGCGTTGCGCTCTTCGGCACCAAATTCACGATGAGCGGCGGCTTCTACGCCGACGTCTTCTCGCGTCGCGGCATCGAAGTCATCGTGCCGGACGAGCGCGAGCAGGACTTCATCCACGGCAAGTACGTCGGCGAGCTGCTCAACAACATCTTCTCCGACGAAACGCGCGCGGCCATCCTCGCCATCGCCACATCACTCCGCGAGCGTGCACACGTCGAAGGCGTCATCCTCGGCGGCACCGAGCTTCCGCTCCTCATCACCCAGCACGAGCACGACGGACTCCGTCTCTTGGACACCATGCAGATTCACGTCGAGCGCATCGTCGCCGCGGCGTCCGAGCCTTGACCACTCGCGCGAGCTTGATAGACTCCGGCCGCCCGCCTGTTTCAACCGGTTGTCATCAAGGAAAACGCAATGCCTCTCAACACCTTCAACACCCTCGACACCTTCGACCTCGGCAACGGCTCCACCGGCCGTTTCTACTCGCTGCGCAAGCTCGAAGAGGCCGGCATCGGCAACATCTCGCGGCTGCCGGTGAGCATCCGCATCGTCCTCGAGTCCGTGCTGCGCAACGTCGACGGCCGCAAGATCACCGAGAAAGACGTGCGCACGCTCGCCAACTGGGCGTGCAACTCGGAGCGCACGGACGAGATCCCGTTCATGGTCGCGCGCGTCCTGCTGCAGGACTTCACCGGCGTGCCGCTGCTCGTCGATCTCGCCGCCATGCGCTCCGCCGCGGAGCGCGCCGGCAAAGACCCGCGCATCATCGAGCCGCTCGTGCCGGTCGATCTCGTCATCGATCACTCCGTGCAGGTCGACTTCTCGAATCGCCCCGACGCGCTCCAGCTCAACATGGACATGGAGTTCAAGCGCAACCAGCAGCGCTACCAGTTCCTCAAGTGGGGCACGCAGGCGTTCAACGGATTCCAGGTCGTGCCTCCCGGCATCGGCATCGTGCACCAGGTGAACCTCGAGTACCTCGCGCGCGGCGTGCTGGAGAAAGATGGCGTTTGGTATCCCGATACGCTCGTCGGCACCGACTCGCACACGACGATGATCAATGGCGTCGGCATCGTGGCGTGGGGCGTCGGCGGCATCGAGGCCGAGGCGGGGATGCTGGGGCAGCCTGTGTATTTTTTGACACCCGACGTCGTCGGCGTGCATCTCTCCGGACAACTGCGCGAGGGCGTCACCGCGACCGACCTCGTGCTCACGATCACGCAGCTCCTGCGTCACGCGAAAGTCGTCGGCAAGTTCGTCGAGTACTTCGGTGAAGGCGCGGCGTCGCTGCCGGCGGCCGATCGCGCGACGATCGCCAACATGGCTCCGGAGTACGGCGCGACGATGGGCTTCTTCCCGATGGACGAGGAGACCTGCCGCTACTTCGCGCTCACCGGACGCACCGACGAGCAGATCGCGCGCATCCGCAACTTCTACACGGCGCAGGGCCTGTTCGGCATCCCGCGCAAGGGCGACGTCGACTACACGAAGGTGCTCGAGCTCGACCTGTCAACGGTGAAGGCCAGCGTCGCGGGTCCGAAGCGTCCGCAGGACCGCATCGAGCTCGACGTGCTCAAGCCGACGTTCGCGAACATGCTGCAGGCGGAGCCGCCGAACGGCTACGGCAAGACCGCGGCGGAGATCGAGCGGAAGGTGAAGGCGATCGTTGGCGTATCGCCGGAGCGCATCGAGGTGAAGGGCGGCGGCGAGCAGACGATGGAGACCGTGCCCGCGCCGACGGAGACGCGCAACACGAGCGAGCTCACGGAATACGAGATGGTGAACAATCGTCCGTCGCCCGACCGCGTCGACGCGGGCGCGCTCGCGGCCGCCGACGAGTTCCCGCTCGCGGCGGCAGAGCTGCATCACGGCGATGTGCTGATCGCCGCGATCACGTCGTGCACGAACACGTCGAATCCGTCGGTGATGCTCGCCGCGGGCCTCCTGGCGAAGAAGGCGGTCGAGAAGGGGCTGAAAGTCCCGCGCGTGGTGAAGACGTCGCTCGCGCCGGGCTCGCGCGTGGTGACGGAGTACTACCGCAAGGCAGGTCTCGACACGTACCTCCAACGCCTCGGCTTCCATACCGTGGGGTACGGATGCACGACGTGCATCGGCAACTCCGGCCCGCTCGATCCGCGCATCGAGGACGTGATCACGCAGCACGACCTCATCGGCGTCTCGGTGCTCAGCGGCAACCGCAACTTCGAGGCGCGCGTGCATCAGTCGATCCGCGCGAACTTTTTGATGTCGCCGCCGCTCGTCGTCGCGTTCGCGCTCGCGGGCCGCATCGACATCGACATGACCAGTGAACCGATCGGCGTGGGCAACGACGGCGACGTCTATCTGCGCGACATCTGGCCGTCGCTCGATGACGTGCGCGACGCCACGCGGCGCGCGCTGTCCCCCGAGGACTTTCAGCGGCTGTACGCGAGCTTCGCGGATCAGAATCCGTTGTGGAATCAGATTCCGTCGACGCCCGGCCTGCTGTACGAGTGGGACGGCAACTCGACGTACATTCAGGAGCCGCCGTTCTTCGCCGGGTTTGGAATGACCACGGGGAAAGCGACGGATGTGACGGGCGCGCGTCCGCTGGCGATCTTCGGCGACTCGGTGACGACGGATCACATCAGCCCCGCGGGCTCGATCAAGGCGAGCTCGCCGGCCGGCAAGTACCTGATCGAGAACGGCGTCGAGGTGCAGGACTTCAACAGCTACGGCTCACGCCGCGGGAACGATCGCGTGATGACGCGTGGCACGTTCGCGAACGTGCGCATCAAGAATCTGATGGTGCCAGGCGTGGAGGGCGGCGTGACGGTGCATTACCCGTCCGGCGAGCGGCTGTCGATCTTCGACGCGGCGATGCGTTACGCGCAGGACAACGTGCCGCTGGTGGTGCTCGCGGGCCAGGAGTACGGCACCGGCTCCTCGAGGGACTGGGCCGCAAAGGGCACGAAGCTCCTCGGCGTCCGCGCCGTGAT
>DATELS010000543.1:0-2496 GCA_035276365.1 Thermoanaerobaculia bacterium | reverse complement strand
GGACCTTCATCCTCTTCATCGCGTCGACGAACCTCAACCTCAATCGCTATCAAACGCCGGGCGAGCTCCTCACCGCGTTCCACGGCGCCGATGCGCGCTGGCGCACCTTCCTCGGCTTCGCTCCGCCGCAGATTCGCGGCGAGATGTTGATGACCATCCTCGTCGTCGCCGCGACAGCAGTCGCGATCTTCTTTCTCGCAAAACGCCACCCCGTCGCCATCACCGCCACCTACTTCGTCGTCATGTCCATCTTCTACGCGTGGTGCTGCATGCATCCGAAACACGACGCGTTCTCGCGCGCGCTGATCGCACAGCCGCAACACAACGGCTCCGCGCGCGACACCGCCACCCTCCTCCGCTACGAAGCCGACTACATGCTGCGCACCGGACGCCCCGACGCCGCGCGAAAAGCACTCGACGAGGCGGCGAAACTCGGGCAATAGCGCTGTGTTATTCTCCGCGCCGCTTTCGCCATGCCCCTTCATGAAAAGAAGGTCGTCGCCGTGCTCCCGGCCTACAACGCGGAGCGCACGCTGCGCGCGACCTACGACGACATACCGCCGGACTGGGTCGACGAGATTCTCCTCGTCGACGACTGCTCGCGCGACCGCACCGTCGAGCTCTCGCGCGAGCTCGGCATCAAGACCGTCGTCCACCAACAGAATCGCGGCTACGGCGGCAATCAGAAGACCTGCTATCGCACGGCGATGGACGAGATGGGCGGCGAGATCATGGTCATGGTCCACCCCGACCATCAGTACGATCCGAAGATCATCCCCGAGCTCGTGAAGCCGCTCCTGCGCGGCGAGTGCGACGCCGTCTTCGGCTCGCGCATGCTCGGCGGCCGCCCGATCGAAGGCGGCATGCCGAAGTGGAAGTACTTCGCGAACCTCTTCCTGACGATGGTCGAGAACGCGACGTTCTACGTCTACCTCTCCGAGTATCACTCAGGCTTCCGCGCGTACTCGAAGCGCTACCTCGAGACCGTGAACTTCGAGGCGAACTCGGATGACTTCGTGTTCGACACGGAGATCATCGCGCAGGGCGTGGCCAAGGGCATGCGCATCCGCGAGGTGCCGATCCAGACGCGCTACTTCGATGAGGCATCGCAGATCGGCTTCTGGCGCAGCGTGCGCTACGGACTGGCGATCCTGAAGACGATGATGCTGTACAAGATGCACAAGAAGAAGGTCTGGTCGCACCCGATCTTTCGCGACGCCGGGCGCAACCGCATCGCCGCATGAACGCGGAGCGGCGGGCCGACGCGATCGCGATCGCGGTGCTCGCTCTCCTTCCTCTCCTCCTCTTCTCCGACCTCCTCCTCGGCATCCATGCGCTCTACACGCGCGATCTCCCGTTCTATTACTACCCCGCGAAAAAAGTGCTGCGTGACGTCGCGCTGAGCGGACACTTCCCGTACTGGAATCCGTTCTTCTCCGCGGGACAGCCGCTCGCCGCGAATCCGGAGCACGAAGTCTTCTATCCGCTGACGTGGCTGATCCTGCTGCCGAACTTCGACTTCGCGTTTCATTTGCTGATCGTGCTGCACGTGTCGATCGCGATGATCACGATGTACGCGCTGCTGCGCTCGATGTCGATGCGCCGCGCTGCCGCGTTCCTCGGCGCGCTCTCCTTCGGCCTCGGCGGCGCGGTGCTGTCGACGCTCGATCTCCTGCCGGTGCTCTTCAGCCTCGCATGGCTGCCGCTGACGTGTCTCTTCACGAGACGCTTTCTCCTCCATCGCGCGTCGCGTGACTTCGCGCTCGCCGCCTTCTTTCTCGGACTGCAACTCGTGATCGGCGAGCCCGCCACCGCGCTGCAGACCGGCATCCTCCTGGGCGCCTACGCGCTGTGGAAGCAGCGCGCGCGCGGCGTCGGCGCGATCGCGCTGCTCTCTGGCGCCTCGTTGCTCATCGCCGCCGTGCAGGTGCTGCCGGCCGCGGATCATGTGGCCGACTCCGTGCGCTCGCGCGGACTCGACTACGACCTCGTCAGCTACTGGAGCACGCCGCCCGCGCGCGTCGCGGAGCTCGTGTATCCGTCGATCTTCGGCGACCCGCGTCTCGACCAGACGTATCAATATCGCGGCGCACGCTTTTACGACGTGGAGCAGCGTCCGTATCTCCTCTCGATCTACTGCGGCTTGCTCGTCGCGGTGCTGATGCTCGCGGGACTGATCGCACGCGTGCGCGGCGCGGCACTCTTCGGCGCGATCGCCATCGCCTCGGCGTTGCTCGCCTTCGGCCGACACACGCCGCTCCTGCGTTTGCTGTACGAGAGCGGACTGGCGTCGTGGCTGCGCTATCCCGAGAAGTTCGTGCTGATGGGACTCTTCGCCGCGATCGTCTTCGCCGCGCGCGTCTTCGATGGCCTGCTCGATGGCGACGCGCGCGTGCGTCGCGCCGCGCTGGGGATCACCGGCATCGTGACGCTCGCCGCATTCGCGGTTCCGGACATGCCCATCGCGCGCGGCGCCGTGCTCCTCCTCCTGCTCTG
>DATELS010000542.1:0-12438 GCA_035276365.1 Thermoanaerobaculia bacterium | reverse complement strand
GCGCTGCCGGAGCGCTGCGTGCTCGATGGCGAGGTCGTGATCGTCGGCGAGAACGGGGGACTCGATTTCGAGGCGCTGCTGCTGCGCATCCATCCCGCCGCATCGCGCGTGAAGTTGCTGGCGGCAGAATCGCCGGCGTCGTATGTCGCGTGGGACTTGCTCGCGATCGGCGACGAAGATCTGCGCGAGGTGCCGCTCGAAAAGCGTCGCGCGCGGTTGGAGAAGGAATTGAAGCGCGCGAAGGCGCCGGTGCATCTCTCGCCGGTCACGCGCGATCGTGCTGTGGCCGAGGACTGGTTCCATCGCTTCGAAGGCGCGGGACTGGACGGCGTGATGGCGAAGCGCGTCGAGGATCCGTACGCGGCCGGCGCGCGGACGATGATCAAGGTCAAGCACTCGCGTACCGCGGACTGCGTAGTGGCGGGATTTCGCTGGCACAAGAACGGTGCAGGCACGATGGTCGGATCGTTGTTGCTCGGCCTCTACGACGAGGAAGGGACGCTGCATCACGTCGGCGTCACATCCGCCTTCACGAATGTGAGAAGAAAGGAGCTGGCCGAGGAGCTGGCACCGCTGCGCGAGAACGCGCTGGAGAATCACCCGTGGCGTGACTGGGCCGAGGCGATGGACGAAGCCGCCGCGAAAGGCCAACGCATGCCCGGCGCATCGAGCCGCTGGAATCGCGGCAAAGACCTGAGCTGGGTCGCCCTACGTCCCGAGCGCGTGTGCGAAGTCGCATACGACCACATGCAAGGCACCCGCTTCCGCCACGCCGCAAGATTCGTACGCTGGCGCTTCGACAAGCGTCCGGAGGACTGCCGCTACGATCAGCTCGAAGTCACGCCGGCTTACGAGTTGGAGCGCATCTTCCGCCAGGGATCGTAATCCGGGTCCGGCGCTTCTTCCGCGGGACGATCCTTCTCCGGCACGTGGCGCAGGTTCACGCGGATGCGCGTCCACGTGCTCGAGCGGCCGCGCATGGCGTCGACGAGGACGTCGTCCACCGCAAGGTGTTTCGCGGCTTTCGGGTGGCGTTTCTTCCAGCGTTCGAGTCCCTCGAGCGCGTCGTCTTTGTGCTCTGCTTTCGCGACTGTGATCAGCGGCGCTTTTGCTTTTGACGGCGCGACGCGGCGTGGCTCGCCTTTCTGCTTCTTGTAATTCGGCGGCCAGGGGGCGTCGCCGAGTCCCTCCGATTCGTGCGCGGCGGAGAGGGCGAGCAGTTTGTCGAGCGAGCCGGCGGACTTGTCGATGTTCGCTGATGCGTCGCCGTGTTTTGCGAAACGCGCGGGTGCGGTGACGAGCGTGAAGTTCGCGGGATCGACGTCCGCGACTTCGTGCCACTCCAGCGGCATCGACACGCGCGCGTCGACGGTCGGGCGCACCGACCACGCCGACGCCACCGTGCGGTCTTTCGCGTTCTGGTTGTAGTCGAGGAACACGCCGTGGCGTTCTTCCTTCCACCACTTGCTCGTCGCGATTTTCGGCGCGCGTTTTTCGACCTCGCGCGCCACCGCGAGCGCGGCGCGGCGCACTTGATCGAACGTCCACTTCCGCTCGATGCGCACGTTCACGTGAATGCCGCGCGAGCCGGACGTCTTCGGCCAGCCGACGAGCGCGTGCTCCTCGAGCACCTCGCGCACGATCAGCGCGACCTTGCGCACATCCGCGAACGACACGCCCGGGCCGGGATCGAGATCGACGCGCAGCTCGTCCGGATGTTCGAGATCGTTCGCGCGCACCGGATGCGGATTCAGATCGATGCAGCCGAGGTTGACGATCCAGAGGAGTTGGGCAGCGTCGTTCACGACGATCTCGCGCGCCGTGCGTCCCGAGGGAAACTTCAGCTCCACGGTTTCGATCCAGTCGGGATGTTTGTCCGGCGCGCGCTTTTGAAAGAACGGCTCCTGATCCGCGCCGTTCACGTAGCGCTTGAGCACGATCGGCCGCGCGCGAATCCCGCGCAGCGCGCCCTCCGCGACTGCCGCGTAGTACTTCGCAAGGTCGAGCTTCGTGTATCCCGCCTTCGGAAAATAGACCTTGTCCGGATTCGTGATCACGACCTCGCGCCCCGCGACTTCCAGCGTTGTCTGCACGCGACGTGAAGCATACTTCGGCCGATGGACGAGTTCCTCCAGCGCGAGATCGAAGTCGGTTCTTTCCCGAGCGCGTCGTACGCGATCGACGGACGCGAAGGCGCGTTCGGACACGCCGTCGCCGTGCCGGTGCGCATCCCCGCGACGACGGACACGATCTACGACTGCGCGTCGATCACGAAGCCGCTCATCACCGGCACGCTCGTCCTGCAGGCAGTCGCCGAAAGAAAGATCGCGCTCGATGACGAGTACCGCGGCTACACCTTTCGCGAGCTGCTCACGCACTCGTCCGGACTGCGCTCGTGGCTGCCGACGTATGCATTCGACGACGTGCTGACCGCGATCGAGACGCGCGGTCCGGAGTACGAGCGAGGCACGAAGACGGTGTACTCCGATCTCAATTTTTTTCTCCTGTACTTCGCGCTGAACGAAATCTTCGGCGACTACATCGAGGCCGCGCGCACGCGTATCTTCGAGCGCTTGCAACTGCGCGACGCGTACTTTCATCCGCCGCAGTCGCTCCTGCCGCGCATCGCCGCGACCGAGTGGGGACAGCGCTTCGAGTACGGCATGTGCGCGACGCGCTCGATCGCCTTCACCGGTTTTCGTCAGGGCTTGATGTGGGGCGAGCCGAACGACGGCAACTCCTTTCACGCCGGCGGCACGCTGGGCAACGCAGGGCTCTTCGCGGCCGCGCGCGACGTCTACGCGATCGCGCGCGGCTTCGAAGACGGCGTGCTCGTGCCGCGCGAGCTCGTCGAAGAGGCGACGCGCGCGCAGATCGAAGACCGCGGACTGGCGTGGAAGATCGGCGGTCCCGGTTTATCGCCGCGCTCGTACGGACACATGGGATTCACCGGCACGTCGGTGTGGGTCGATGAGGGACGCGTGTTCGTGCTGCTCACGAATCGCGTGCACCCGTGCGCGGCGCCGGTCGCGATGGATCGCATCCGCGGCGAGTTTCACCGCCACGCGCGTGCTTGATTGCGCAGCGACTCCGCGCGCATCTCTTCGCCGTTCGCGTCCGCCAATTCCGCGTACAACTGCAGCGTCTCGGCGAGCAGCGGATCGGGATCGGTGTAATCGTCGCGGAAGCGCGTCTCGAGGAGCTCGACATTGTCGCGATACAAACGCAGCGCGGCTTCGCGATCGCCGGCGCGCAAAAGAATGTACGCGAGCGCGAGCGCCTGGAACTCCTGAATCTGCGGGTACTGCGCGATTTGCAACTCCAACAGGCGACGCGCCTCATCGAGGTCGCGGCCGAGGTGGGCGAGGGACAGGGCGATGCCTTCGCGGGCGGCGGGATCATCGGACTTGCGATACGCCGCGATCGCCTCTTCGTATCGTCCGAGGAGTTTCAGCGCCTCGGCGCGATGGAGATCGTCGCCGGTGCGCGCTGCTTCCGCGACCGCCTCTTCGTAGCGCTTCTGTTGAATGAGCTGCTGCACCGTCGTCACGGGATGCTGCGCGAACATGTACGCCACGAGCCAGCCGATGAGGATCACGGCGGCGACGAGAATCCAGATCGTCATCGAGACGGCGGCGTCGCGGGTTGCTGCGGCTGCTGCGTCGCTGGCGGCGCGAGCGGCATGGCCGGCGCCGGCTTCACCGCGCCGCGCTCGACGATGTACGTGCGCATCGCGCGCGGGCGACCGTCGTACTGAAAGTCGAGCTTCGGCATCGGCACGGGCGTCGTCTCGTCGCTCTTCTTCGTGAGCTCGGTGACCTCGCTCAGCGGCACCGCGGGCGAGTCGGTGACCGCGGTCGAGTTGCGCATCGTCACGAACTGATGGAACGCGGCGAGGATGAGGAACGCGACGAACGCGGTGATGGCGATGACGATGCCCTGCCGCTGCCGCGCGTATTCGAGGACGCTCTCCGACGTCGTGATCTCGCGCGGACGAAACACTTCCTGCAGGATCGCCTGCGTGTCGATGCGCTCGCCGGTTTGCGGATTCGCGCCGCAGTACGGACAGAGTTTCGCCGCGGAATCGATCGTGCGGCCGCAGGCCGCGCAGTTACTCCCGCTCATCACTGAAATGATATTTCAACGCTGTACGGCGCGGCGACGGGACGTCCGTTCTGCGTCGCGGGACGGAAGCGCCAACGCTGCACGGCCGCGACGAGCTGCGCGTTGCTGCCCGCGAGCGGACGATCGAGCGCGACCTGACGCACCCCGCCGTCCGGGCCGACGAGTAGCGTCAGACGCGCGGTGCCGCGTCCATGCACGGGCGGCAGCGGCCGATACTCGAGCACGGGACGCGTGCGCGCGACAGTGTTGATGTCGCGCTCCGGCGCGGCCGATGTTTGCGGCGGCGGCAGCGTGCGACGCGCAGGCGGCTCGACGTACGGCGACCCGGTGATGCTGCGCGGATCGACGACGGCGGCCATGCGCTCTTTCTCCGCCTTCGCGCGCTTGGCCATCTCGGCGTACTCGGTCGCGGAGACGGCGGTGGCGTCGGTGCGTTGATAGTCGGTCGTGGTGCCGTCCGCGGGAACCGCGGCAGGCGCGCTGGTGATCGGCTGTTCGAATCCGCCGCGCTCGTTGGTCGGGATGAGCGGCGTATCTGCGCGTCGCGGAACGCCCGCGGCCGCGTGCTCGGCTGCTTGTTCTTCGACGGTTTGCGGCGCGACTTTCGGCGCGTCGTCTTTGTTGATGACGACGCCGATGCCGAACGCGGCGATGAGCAGGAGGATGCCCGCTCCCGCAAACGTCAGCTTCCTCTTGATCGTCGTCTCCTCGGGCGGCTTGTAGTTCGCGACGGGCGCCGGCACGACCTCGCGCTGCGGCGGCGCCTCGTTCTGATTCCAGTTGCAGAATGGGCAGATGCGCGCCCAATCGTCGATCTTCCGGTGGCAGCGAATGCAGGTCATGGCGGTGATCGTTTGTGCAACCGCTATACCGTTTAGCGGGCGATGCGGACTCGACCGTCCTGCCAGTATGCGACGCCGTCCTCGGTGACGGTGAAGGCGTTCGCTGTGATGCCTTTGGCGAGGACGCGGCTCGCGTTTTTCGTGAAGCGATAGAGCGTGCCGCTGCTGGTGTCGTACGCGATCCAGTTCTTGCCCTGGGCGAGGACGCGATCGACGCCGGTCGGGAACTGCGACGACCGCGCGCCGAAGAGGCCGAGCCCGAGGAAGCCGCGGAGGAAGCCGCGCGCGATGGCTTGCGCGGTCGATTGCGTCCCCTCGGTGAGCCACACGCGTTTCGCGGAGGGGTCGGCGACGGCGAGCACGCGCGCGGTGAGCGCCGTGCCTCCGCCGGCGAAGGCGAGGTCGACGGGGACGGCGCCGACGCTGATCTCGCCGGTCGGTTTCATCGTGCGCAGATCGACGGTGCGGATGCGCGCCTCGCGCGGGAAGACGAGGTAGGCGGTGTTGCCCGCGATCTCGAAGTCGGAGGCGAACGGCGCGACGCGCACGCGCGCGCCGCCGAGGCGTTCGAGCGTGCCGGTGAGGCGGGAGTAGAGGTAGACGTCGGTGGAGGTGGCGCGCATCAACGCAACCGCCGGCGCGGATGCCGGCGGTCCGAGAGTTGGGAACTTCTGCACGACCTGCGAGTCGCGACACAACACGTACAACTCGCGCCCGACGAACGCGGCGTCGATCGGCGTCTCCGCGGTCTCGTGGCGCGTGACGCGCCCGCTCGCGAGATCGACGATCACGACCGCGTTGTCGAGCGCATCGAGCACCGCCACCTGCGCGTTCCCGGCGACGATCGACGTTGCGTGACGAACGCCTGCTACATTCCACCCGCCCACCAACTCCACGCGCCCATCATGCGCAGCGACCACGCCGCGCGAGGTGTTCGTCAGCACCTGCGCGAACATCGCCGGCGCGATCACGAGCAACGCGAGCACGCGCTTCATCGCGCGGCCTCCACGCGCAGCGGCTCGAGCAGCAGCGCGTCTGCGTCGCCGGCGCGCGTGACGCCGAGGATGCGGTAGGTGAGGCGAAGCGGCGCGTGCAGGTCGAAGTTGCCTTCGAACGTCACCGGCTCCGTGAAACGGAAGGGAACGCCGTCGATCGTGCCGCGCTCGAAGCCGTCGCCTTCGAACTGCGCGACGCTCGTGTAGGTTGCGCGATCGAGCTCCGTGCGCTGCTCCGGCGTGAGTTGCTCGAACGCGTTGAGCACCGCGCGCAGCTCCGAGGTCGTGGGCGACGCAGACGGCAACACCGCGCGCGCCCCCTCCGCCTCCCGCCGCAACGTGCGCAGCGTTTCATTCGCCGGAAACTGCGCGAGCAACGCATCGAGCGTCTCGCGTGCCGCGCGATTCTCGCCGTGCGCCAGTTGCGCGAGCGCCAGCCGCACGCGCGCGCCGGTCGACGTCTCCTCGGACGACGGCCGCGGATGCTTCCCGCGCTGATACTCGCGCACGAGCGTCATCGAGAACGGGTTCGCCTCGAACGCCTCCGCGTACGCGCGCTCGCGCTCCTCGTCGGACTTCGCGAGCCGCGCCAGTCCCGCGAGCGCGATCACGTCATCGCTGCGTCCTTCCAGCACGCGCTCGTACTGCGTGCGCGCTCGCGCGGCGTCGCCATGTTTCTCGTACAACGCCGCGAGTCGCAACTGTGCGCGATTCAGGAGCGAGACGTACGCCGCGACGTCGCCGCGCGCGGAGCTGTACACCTCGAACGACTCCTGTCGCGCGACATCGCGCCGCAGCGACTCGAACTCCGGTGAGCGCAGCGCGTCCACCACACGCACGAGCAACCGTTCCGCCTCCGCGTCTTCATTCGCGTCGAGCAGCGCCGTCGCCAGCGCGTGTTGATAGACCGCGACGTCGAGCGGCTTCTTCGCCAGCGCCACCGCCGCACGCCCGGCGCTCACCGACTTTTTCGGATGTCCGAGGGTGCGCATCGCCGATGCGTACACGCTCCACGTCTCCGGATCGTCGCTCGCGTAGCGCAGCGTCTCCTCGAGCAACGCGAACGACTCCGCCTCGCGGCCGAGCTTCGCCTGCGCGAGCGCCGCGTAGCCGGTGGCATTCGCGTAGCGTCCGAGACTCGAGTCGGCGCGCGCGTCGAGTCGCTCGTGCTCCGCCAGGGTCAGCGCCGTCGCGTACTCCGCGCGCGCGAGTGACAGCTCGTTGCGCGACGCGCGGGCGTCGCCGAGGTTGAGGCGGCCGGAGAGTTGGGCCTCGAAGCTCTTCGACGTCGCGAGCTGCTTCTCCATCTGCGCGATCTCGAAGTCCGACGCGAGACGCGACTGCGCCGCGATCGGCAGCGCAAGCGCGACGATCATGAGTAGGCGCTTCATTCCGCGAAGTACCCCTTACGCGCGCTCGTGATGGCGACGCCGTTGCGGCGCGGCTGCACATCGATCGCGCGCCATCCGCGCTTCGTGCCCGCGCTCTGATAGACGATGAGGTAGCGGCTGTTGATGTCCGCGAGGATGCGCTGCAGCGCGCTCGCGACCGTGTCGCGCGATGCCTCGATCACCGCGCCGCCGGTGTTCTCCGCCGCACGATCGAGAAAGCGCGCGTGCGCGTCGCCGAGAACGATCGCGTGCACGGTCGTGCGCGTGCCGCTGATCTTGCGCAGCGCCGTCTCCTCCGACAGCGCGCTGTTGCGATCGCCGCCGTCCGTGATCACGATCGCGTACGTCCGTTCTTTCGATGCAATGGACGCGAGCGCATCGCGCAACGACGTGCCGCCCGAGGGGACGAGGCGGCGGGCTTCGGCGAGGGAGGTCTTCGTCACGTTGTGGTTGAAGACCACCAGCGACGATGTGTCGCCCGGCCGCAGTTGCCGCATCGCGCTCTGCACGGCGCGCAACGCTGCATCGAGCTTGCCGTTCCCCATGCTCAGCGAGCGGTCGATGACGAACGCAAAGTGCGCGGACGGCCGCTCCGACTTCACGTCGCGGATCGTCTGCTCCACGCCGTTTTCGCGCAGACGCAGATCGCTCGCGGTGATCGCGCGCGACGCGCGCACACGCAGCGGCACTTCGACGAGATCGACGTTGTACGTCTCCGCGCCGGCGAGCGCGATCGTCGTGATCGACGTCTCCTCGCTCGACTTGAACCCGTTCGTCCACACCTTCGCCGTGATCGTGCGTGGCGTGAGCGTCGCGCCGAAGTCGTACGCGATGCGATACGGCGCCTTGCGCGCGACGCCCGCGAGCACGCCGTCGACGAAGAAGTCGATGCGGTCGACGCTCTTCGCGTCCGTCGTCACTTCGATCCACGCGGGACCGACGACCTGCGCGCCCGGAAGCGGCGAGACGAACGTCGTCGCAGCGTTGACGTTGAACGCGAGAAGGAGCGTGAGAAGGAGAGTCCTGCGCACGCGAATTCGAACGAAGCCGCGCCCCTAACCTATTTCGCTCGAAGCACTTGCCCTCGGCTGATGACGTTGTGTCCTACAATGGCCGCGTCGATGCTTCAGCCCGGCGATTCCCTCGGCATCTACCGCCTCGTGGCGCGTATCGGCGCCGGCGGGATGGGCGAGGTGTGGACAGCGGAGGACACGCGCCTCGGCCGCACGGTCGCGATCAAGATCCTGCCCGCGGCGATCGCGTCGAATCCCGATGCGATCGCGCGCATGCAGCGCGAGGCGCGCACGGCCGCGCAGTTGTATCACCCGAACATCGCCACGATTCACGCGTTCGATCAGGACGGCGACCGCGTGTACATCGTGATGGAGTACGTCGAGGGCGAGCCGCTGCGCAATCTCATTCCTCTGCCCGAGGCGGAGGTGTGTCGCATCGGAAAGAGCGTCGCGGAGGCGCTGGCCGCGGCGCACGAGAAAGGGATCGTGCATCGCGACGTGAAGCCGGACAACATCATCGTCAGCGGCTCGCGCGTGAAGGTGCTGGACTTCGGCATCGCGAAGCAGGTCGAGCAGAATTCGATTCGCGCGGACGATCCGACCGCGTTCATGACGCAGCAGGGCTACATCGTCGGCACGGTGCATTACATGTCGCCGGAGCAGGCGCTCGGCAAGCCTCTCGACGCGCGCTCCGACCTCTTCTCCCTCGGCGTCGTGCTGTACGAGGCGGTGACGGGCTCGGTGCCGTTCCACGGCGAGACGGCGACGGAGACGATCACGAAGATCGTGCGCGACGAGCCGCGCGCGCCGCGCGGAGTGTCGCCGGCGCTGGCGTCGGTGATCCGCCGGTGCATGGCGAAGAATCGCGAGGCGCGGTTCGCGTCGGCAGCGGACGTGGCGCGCGCGCTGGAGACGACGGTGCTGACGGGCTCGAAGCTCGTGACGGTGCAGGAGCCGGCTTTGGCGATGCGCAAGCGATGGCCGTGGATCGCGGCGGGCTTCGCGGCAGTGGCGCTGGTCGTGATCGCAGCGGCGGCATTGCGGCCGAAGAAGGAGAACGTGATCGTCGCGACGCCGCCGCCCACTCCGCCGAGCTCGATCACGGTCGAAGTGCATCCATCGACCGCGACATCACCTCCGCCTGTCGTCGAGACGCACACGCTTGCCGCGCCGGCTCCCGCGCCCGTTCCGATTCGCTCCGCCGAGAGCTACTACTCCGCGGGCATGTCGCAGCTCATGGAGCGCCGTCCGCTCGACGCATACGAGTCGTTCACGCGCGCGCTGGAAGTCGATCCGCATCACGCGCGCGCGCACTTCCGACTCGGCGAGATCGCGCTTTTCGCGCGACAAGGCCCGGAGGCGCGCGAGCAATTCACCGCTGCCCTCGCGGACGGCGACAGGCTCGCCGATCGCGAGCGCAAACTCTCCGAGCTCGGACTCGCGCTCCTCGACCGCGATCGCGGCCGTGCGCTGATGATCTATCGCGAAGTCATGGACGCGTATCCGCTCGATCCCGACCTCCAGCACTTCCGGCAGCTCATCGAAGAAGAGCGCCCGAAGCTCGCGCCGCGCGGCCCGATGCGGCGCCGTCGTTTCTGATGCGATTCGACCGCGCGATTTTCGTCGCTCTCGCCGTACTCGGCTCCGCACTCGTCTTCGTGCTGTTGATCGGCGGAGTCGTGCGGTTTTACTCCGTCCCAAGCGAGGCGATGAATCCGACGCTGCCGCGCGGATGCCACGTCGTGGTCACGCGTATCTCTCATGCGGCGCGTGGCGACATCGTCACATTCATTCATCCTCTTCGTCGCCAGACCTATATGTCGCGCGTCGTCGCGACGGCCAATGACGTCGTCGAGCTTCGCGCGAAGCAGTTGTATGTCAACGGAGAGATGGTTCGCGAGCCGTATGTCGTGCACGAAGATCCTCGGACGTATCCGCACAGCTCCTGGTTGCCCGAGCCGTATCGATCGCGCGACCATTTCGGTCCGTTTCGCGTACCGTCCGACTCGTTTTTCGTGCTCGGCGACAACCGCGACGACGCATTCGACTCGCGTTTCTGGGGCGCGCTGCCGCGCGCGAACCTGCTCGGCAGAGTGAGGCTCGCGTACTCGTCCGCTCGTGGCGTCTGGGCTCCATCGCGCTGAGCTAGAATCGCGGGCCGATGCCGATCGATCCCATCGCCTTTGCGCGGCAGCTCATCGACGTGCCTTCGACGACCGAGGATGAGCTGGCGGTCGCGGAGCTGCTGGAGCGCGAGCTCGCGCAGCTCGGATTCGCCACGCGGCGGCAGGAAGTCAGCGCGACGCGCTTCAACCTCCTCGCGCTCGCGGGTGGCACGCCGCGCGTGATCCTCAACTCGCACATCGACACCGTCCCGCCGTGGTTCGGCTCGGGCGAAGACGACGACTACATCTACGGCCGCGGCGCGTGCGACACGAAAGGCATCATCGCCGCGATGATCGCCGCGGGCGAGCGCGTGCGCGATCGCGGCGTCGACGAGTTCGCGTTTCTCTTCGTTGTCGGCGAGGAGACGGACTCGATCGGCGCGAAGGCCGCGAATCGCGCGTTTGCCGACCTCGGCGCGCAGTACGTCGTCGTGGGCGAGCCGACGCAGTCGACGTTCGCCCGCGCATCGAAGGGCGCACTGACGTGCATCATTCACTTCGACGGCGTCGCGGGACACTCCGCGTATCCCGAGCTCGGCGACTCCGCGATTCATCGCATGGTCGCCGCGATCGCGGAGATCAACTCCACCGACTGGGGCAGCGACGACGTCCTCGGCAAGACGACGGTCAACGTCGGCGTGATCCGCGGCGGTGAGAAGCCGAACATCATCGCCGCGTCCGCGGAGTGCGAGCTGATCTTCCGTCTCGTGACGACGCCGGAGGACGTGCAGGCGCGACTCGAGGCGCTGATCGCGAAGCACGGCGGCCGCATCGTCATGTCCCGCGGCAATCCGCCGCAACACATGATTGTTCCGGAGGGGCAGAAGTCCGAAGTGGTGTCGTTCAATACGGACGTGCCGTGGCTCTTCAGCCTCGGCAAGCCGCTGCTGTTCGGTCCCGGCTCGATCCTCGACGCCCACGGAGTGAACGAGCGCATGGCGAAACGCGAGTTGCTCGACGCGATCGCGACGTACGAGGAGATGGTGATCGCGCTGCTGGAGGGACGCGTTGCCGCGCATTGAACACGACATCTATCTCGTCGCCGCCGTGCGCACGCCGATCGGAAAATTCGGCGGCGGACTGGCGTCGCTGACCGCGCCGCAGCTCGGCACCGAGAGCGCGAAGGCAACGCTCGCGCGCAGCGGCATCGATCCCAACGCCATCGACGAAGTGATCTTCGGCAACGCGCGCCAGGCGGGCGTCGGTCCGAACGCGGCGCGGCAGATCGCGATCCGCTCCGGACTGCGTCACGAAGTGCCGGCGTACACGGTCAATCAGGCGTGCGGCTCGGGGCTGCGCGCGATCATGAACGCCGCGGATCAAATCCGGCTCGGACAAGCGGAAGTGATTCTCGCGGGCGGCACGGAGTCGATGTCGAACACGCCGTACCTGCTGACGAGCGCGCGCTGGGGACTGCGCATGGGCAACGGCGAAGTGGTCGACGGCATGACCCGCGATGGCTTCATGTGCCCGCTCGCGGACGAGATGATGGGCTCGACCGCGGAGACGCTCGCCGACCGTTACAGCATCTCGCGCGAGGAGCAGGACCGGCTCGCGGTCGAGTCGCAGAAGAAGGCGGCGCGCGCGTACGAGGAGAACCGCTTCGCGGACGAGATCGTGCCGGTCCGCGTGCCTGGAAAGAAAGGCGACGTCGTCGTCGAACGCGATGAGCATCCGCGATTCGACGCGAACCTCGACAGCCTCGCGAAGCTGCAGCCGGTCTTCCGGAAAAAAGGGACCGTGCATGCCGGCAACTCGTCGGGCGTGACCGACGGCGCGTCGTCGATGCTCGTGGCGAGCGAGGAGGCGGTGAAGCGCCACGGCCTCACGCCGGCCGCGCGCATCGTCGGCTATGCGCAGGCGGGCGTCGATCCGAAGGTGATGGGACTCGGCCCCGTGCCGGCGAC
>DATELS010000541.1:0-3009 GCA_035276365.1 Thermoanaerobaculia bacterium | reverse complement strand
CCTCCACCGCCTCGCTCATCGCGCGGCGCGAGACGTCGTTCAGCGTCTCGTGTTGCGGTGTGCGCGTGTCGTCGATCGCGATTCCGCTCGTCAGCGCCTCATCGAGCAACGCGCGGCCCGTGTCCCACTCCTCGCCCAGCTCGTCCTCGAACACCGCGCGCGGCAAGCGTCGCCACCACGCCTCGAACAGCGCGGCGGCCTTGCTGTCCGCGCTCATGCGCCCGTCCCATGCGTTCAGCATGCGCGCGTCTTCCGGCTTCGCGCCCGTGGCCGCGAGCGACTTCCACCGCAGCGCGATCGCCGACACGAGATCGAGCTGCATCGCGCGCATCTCGTCCGGCGTGTGCTTCGACGGCAGGAGCGCCGCCGCGCGCGTGATGCGGTACGGATCGTAGAAGCCCGGCAGCTCGTACGGCCCGTTCTTCACGATCTCGTTGTTGCAACTGGCGAGGAAGCCCTGCGCCGGATTCAGTGCGTGCGGCGTCTCCTCGAGCGCGCGGTAGCCGCGCCACGCGCTGCGCGGATCGCGCGCGTCCTGCCGCACGAACGAGTCGTAGTCGCGGATCGGAATCGGGGCACCGAGCTGGTAGCCGATGTTGCCCGCGCGATCGGAGTAGATCCAGTTCGCGTCGAGCGCGCCGAAGCGCGTCACGGCGCGGCGGAACTCGTCGAACGTCTTCGCCTTCTGCAGCCGCAGCGCGGCGTCGGTCAGCTCCGCGGGCGAGAAGTCGAAGCCTGCCCAGCGCAGCGACGTGTGCTCGTCCACCATCACGCCGCGCGCGCCGTTGCGAATGTCGACGACGCGCGGAGCCTTGCCCTTGATGCGAATCGTTTCGCGAATCGCGGCGCCGACCGGCGCGTCGTCGTAGTAGTCGATGATGTCGATCGACGCGACGGTGATCGAGAACGCGATCGCGTCGTTGTGTCCGAGGACGACGAAGGGGTTGGTGGGATACGTGGCGCCGACGACGTTCAGCCCCTCGTCCGAATGCAGTCCCGCGAAATACCAGAGCCCGGGCACCTGATCGATCGCGAGATGCGGATCGGCCGCATGCAACGCGGCGCGCGTCGATGAATGCGACGGCGCGACGACCCACGAGTTCGACGCATTCGCCATCGACAAATCGGGCACGGTCGACGGCGACCACGGATGTCCCGCATGCATCAGCGCGCGCGCGGGCATGCCGAGCTTCTCGAGCATGCGCTGGTAACGCCGATCCTGATCCATCAGCTCGTGCGAGAACCACGTCTGATAGCCGCTGACGGCGAGGCAGTCCTCGATCGTCCACGCGCGCGGCGTGAGGCGCAGAATCACGAACTCGGGCGGCAACACGCGCGCCTGTGCGATCCATGCGTTCACTCCGTCGACGTAACGCTGCATCGCGACGCGTGCCACGGGCGACAGCTCGCTCGCCTTCGCGCGCCGCGCGAATCCGATGCGGCGCTGATGCAGATCGATCTCGAACGCGCCCTCGCCGAACAACTCCGCGAGCTCACCGCGCGCGAGGCGGCGCATGAGCTCCATCTGAAAGAGGCGATCGGACGCGTGCAGCCAGCCGATCGCGAAGAACGCGTCCGCATCCGTCTTCGCCCAAATCTGCGGGATGCCTTTCGCGTCGAACGTGATCTCGACCTGCGCCGCGACTTTCGTCGCGATCGTGCCGTCGGGCTGCGCGACGGAGCGCCGCAGATACAGCGGCACGCCGAACCACACCAGCGCCGCGAGCACGACGATCGCGATCAGAATGCGCAGCAAGAGCTTCATGGCTCGAGCTCGGCCTCGTCCCCGACGCGCATCACGCCGCCCTCGACGATCTCGCCGTACACGCCCGCGCGCCAGCGCGTACCGAGTGCGGCGCGCAATCCCTGTTGCGCCTCGTCCATCCGCTCGCACGGGCGCGTCTCGTTGTAGATGCGCACCTTCACGCTGCCGATGCGCAGCGTGCGCCCGCGCGTGTTCTCGAGATCGATGCCGCGCAGCATGAGGTTCGCGCGGCGCGCCGTCGGATGCACGTCGACGCCGAGCTCCTTCTGCGCCTCGGCCCAACGCGCCTCATCGATGATCGTAATCTGCCGCTTGCCGCCCTGATTCGCATTGCCCGCGAGTCCGCGTCCTTCCACCGCCTCCGCGAACATCACCGGATCCATCGGCCCGCGCTTGAAGCGCTTGAGCCAGATCGCAACGACCTCACCGCGCGACATGCAACACGTCCCGGATGCATTCCGCGAACACGTCAGGGTTCGCGCCGCGCAGCGCGTCGCGATTCGGATACGTGCCGGCGACACCGATCGACCGCACCCCCGCCGCCTTCGCCATCGCGATGTCCTCGGGACTGTCGCCGACGTACACCGCATCCTCCGCCGCGACTCCGAGTCTGTCGAGACACAACACGAGTCCCTCGGGATGCGGCTTCTTCTCCTTCACGTCGGAGCCGAACACGCATTCGTGCAGATGCGCGATGAGGCCGTGCGCCTCGAGCTCACGCGTCACGCGTCCGCGACTTCCGCTCGTGACGATGCCAGTCGCGAGTCCGCGCGCGGTGAGTCCTTCGAGCACTTCGCGCGCGCCGTCGATGAGCTCGACCTGCTCTTCCGCAAAGTGCGCGAGCCACCGTTCATCCGCGTGACTCCACCGCTCCTCGGGCAATCCGAGGACGCGGAAGGTGTGGTACCAGTTGGGCGAATAGGTGCGCGCGTACGTGTCGCGATCGAACGGAATCCCGAGCTCCGCGAACATCCTCACGTAGCACCGATAGCTCGCCTCGGACGTATCGGCGAGCGTGCCGTCCCAATCGAAGAGCACCGCGCGGAGCACGATGCGATTTTAGTCGAGGATCGCGATCGTGCCCGCAGTGGCGTCGAGGCGGATGCGCATGCCGTCGCGCAATCGCGACGTCGCGTGATGCACGTTGGCCAGCGCGGGCAATCCAAGCTCGCGCGCGAGCGTCGCCGCATGCGAGACCGTCCCGCCGATCTCGGTGATCACGCCCGCGGCGAGCGTGAAGAGCG
>DATELS010000540.1:0-4787 GCA_035276365.1 Thermoanaerobaculia bacterium | reverse complement strand
GCAGCGGCTCGAGTCGATCGGCGGCGGGCTTCATCAACTCGCAATGAAACGGTGCCGACACCGGCAACGGCAGCGCGCGACGCACGCCGCGTTTCTTCGCGACGTCGATCGCGCGCTCGATGCCGCTCTTCGTGCCGGCGATGACGATCTGTCCCGGCGCGTTGATGTTCGCGACCGACACGACGTCGCCCTGCGCCGCTTCCTCGCAGATCGCGCGCGCGTCTTCGACGCTCGGTCCGATGAGCGCGGCCATGCCGCCGGTGCCGACGGGCACGGCCTCCTGCATGAATCTCCCGCGCATCCTCACGATCTTCGCCGCCTCGGCCGCCGTGAGTCCGCCGACGCTCACGATCGCGCTGTACTCGCCGAGGGAGTGGCCGGCGACGAGATCGCGTCGCGTGGCGCCGTGTTCTTCGAGCACCGCGTGTAGCGCCGCGGAGACGGCGAGAATCGCCGGCTGCGTGTTTTCGGTGAGCTTGAGGTCTTCGTCCGGACCTTCGAAGCACAGCTTCGAGATCGAGAAGCCGAGGGCGGAGTCGATGTCGTCGAAGACGCGGCGGGCGGCGGGATACTTCTCCGCGACGTCGCGCCCCATGCCCGCCGACTGGCTCCCCTGGCCGGGGAAGACGAATGCGGTGTGATGTTCCATGCGCGCGGCATCATAACCGTCACCCTGAGCGGAGCGAAGGGTCTCAGGATGCGCAGTCGGAGATCCTTCGCTGCGCTCAGGATGACGAGAGGCGCTACTGCGCGAGAATCGTGCTGGCGTGCTCGCGCGAGTGGAGGTCGCCGATCTTCTCGCGGATCTTCGTGTCGATCTGATTCGTCGCGAAGTCGCGCGCGACGCGGATCGCGTTCTTGATCGCCTTCGCGTTCGAGCGGCCGTGCGAAATGATGCAGCCGCCGTTGACGCCGAGGAGCGGCGCGCCGCCGTATTCGGAGTAATCCATCCGTTTCTTGATGTCGTCGAACGCGCCGCGCAGGATCAGCGCGCCGGCTTTGCGGATCGGCGTGCGCGTCACCTGCTCGCGCAGGTTCTTCCCCACCATCTCCCCCAGCGCCTCGGACGCCTTGAGCACGACGTTGCCGATGAAGCCGTCGCACACGATCACGTCCGCGTTGCCGTTGAAGACGTCGCGCCCTTCCGCGTTGCCCATGAAGTTGAGTCCCGTCTCTTTCAGGACGCGGAACGTCTCCTTCGTGAGCTCGTTGCCCTTGCCTTCTTCTTCGCCGATCGACAGCAGTCCGACGCGCGGCGAGGCCTGGCCGAGGATCATCTGCGCGTAGAAGTGGCCCATGACCGCGAACTCGCGCAGGTATGCGGGCTTCGAGTCCACGTTCGCGCCGACGTCGAGCAGCACCGTGAATCCGTTCGTGCTCGGCAGCACCGCGGCGAGCGCGGGACGGCTCACGCCTTCGATCGTGCCCAGGACTTTGTACGCGGAGGTCATCGCCGCGCCGGTGTGGCCGGCGGAGACCATCGCGTCCGCCTTCTTCTCCGCGACGAGATTCGCGCAGACGCGAATGGACGAATTCCGTTTCCGGCGCAGCGGCGCCAGAGCGGTATCCGTCATGTCGACGACTTCGCGTGCATCGACGATGTCGATGCGCGACGGCGGGCTCCCTCCCAGCTTCTCGCGAAGAACTTCTTCGCGGCCGACGAGGGTGATCAGCAGGCCGGGGTACTCCTCGCGAGCGAGGAGCGCGCCTTTGACGATCTCGTCAGGCGCGTGGTCGCCGCCCATCGCGTCCAGCGCGATGCGGCAGGATGGCGACGCGCTGACGTCTCCCGCCATCGTTCCGAGAGACTAGAGAACGTCCTTGGTGGCGATGACTTCGCGGCCCTTGTAGAACCCGCACTTCGGGCAGACGCGGTGCGGCTCTTTCGCCTCGTGGCACTGCGGGCACGTCGAGAGCGACTTCAGCTTGAGGAAGTCGTGCGCGCGGCGCGTGCGCGTCCGCTGCTTCGAATGGCGGCGTTTTGGATTTGGCATCGTGAGCTCCTTACTGGTTGTCTAGACTTCTTTTTTCTTCGCGAGCTCCTCACGGATGCTCTTCAGCGCGCCCCAGCGCTCGTCGGTGATCGTCTCGCCGCACGAGCAGGTCTGCCGCATGCGGTTCGCGCCGCACGTCGGACAGAGACCGAGGCAGTTCTCGTCGCACAGAGGCTTCATCGGAATCGAGAGCTGAATCTGTTCCAGGGCGAGATCGCGGAGAGGAACCGAACGCTCCGAGTAAAACTCGACGTCGAGCTCTTCTTTGTCGGTGATCTCGACCTCCTCGTTTTCCACGGAGGCCTCAGGACGAGGGCGGAATCTTACGTGAAACGCGGAAGTGTTGGCAAACGGATACGCCTCGACGCAGCGCGCGCACTCGAGATCCGCGGTGAAGCTGACCGTCCCGTCCGCGATGTACTCGCCTTCCAGGTCGCCCTGATCCGCCGTTGCATGAATGGCGACGTTGCCGACGTTCGTCACCTCCTCGCGACTGACTTCACTCGCGGGGATGTCGAACGAGGCGTGGTACGTCTGCGGCCCATGCTCGTCGATGGTCTCGAAATCGATGACGCTGTCCATGCAACAGAAGCCCCGTAACCCGCTGACGGCACAAATCTATTTCGACGTGACCCGCACGCGCAACTCCTCGACGCCCGCGGTGACGGACGACGCGGCCTCGATCGACTCGGCGCGCTCGACGGCGTCGATCCATTTCCGCAAGTCCCTCACTCCGCGGTGGATGCGCGGCGTGACGAAGCGCAGACCGGCGCTGTCGGCGAGGCGGCGCAGGACGGGGACGAGTCGCGCAGGATCGATGTGCATCGACCAGCGCGTCGCCGGCCAGCTCGCCGGCGCGAATGCATCCTTTGAATATAGGCCCAGGCTCGTGCGGTCGAAGGCGACTTGAATCTGCTGCCCGGTGTCGCGCGTCTCGCCGACGACTTCCGCGACGCGCATGAGGTTCGCCATCGCCGCGCGTGACTGCTCGGTCGCCGGGACGACGATGACGCCGCGCGGGCGCGGGAGCAGCGTGCCGGTCTCGACTTCGTACAACGCGATGGAGCCGCCGGGCTCGACGAGCTCGTCGATGCGCGCGCCGAGAAGACGATTGAGGTCGCCGAGGATGTGGAGGGGCTCGGCGAAGGTGACGGAGAGCATCGCGCCGCGCGGATACTGCGCGTGAATCGTGCGCGCGGGCGCGAGATCGTCCGACGCGGCACGCGAGACGATGACGATCTCATTCTTCGCGATGCGCACCGAGTTGACCGCGGGACGCGCGATCGGCGGGAACGCGCCGCGCGCACCGCTCCGCTGCACGATGAACGCGTCGGCGGCGGGAAGTCCGGATGCGAGCCGGAGGATCACGTCGAGATCATTCGAACGCGCGGACGGCGTCGGATCGTTGATGATGAGCGTCGAGCCTTCCCAGCGCACGTTCGCGCCGCTGGCGACGGTGAGCCAGATGCGCAGCACGAGCGCACGAAACGGATCGAGTCGCACGACGTAGCTCGTCGTCTTCGCGCGCTTCCACGCGACGACGTCGGCGCCGCCGAGCATCCACGGACGCGGCAGCTCATGCTCGTCCTGCCACTGCAGCAGCGGCTCGGCGGTGATGGCGTTCGATGCGAGCTTGTCCTGCAGCAGCCCTGCCGCCGGAATCAATCCGAACCCCTCGGCATCCGCCGGAACGCGTTCGAGGAGTTTGCGCTGCGCGCTCGTGAGCGGAAAGCGAAGGAGCTCGGCGTGCTTGGGCGTCGTCGCGATGAGGTAGACGGCGATGCCGGCGACGAGCGCGCCGAGGATGATCAGGGTGATGATCAGTTTCCGCATGCCGTATCGGGTACTATCGCGCGCCGATGTCGCTCGCCCCTGCCGTTCGAGTCATCGCCGACACTCTAGCCCATGCGCTCGGCGATCGTCTGCACCGCGCGTGGCGCGCCGCGGCGCATCGCGAGCGGCCGCTGCGCGTCGGCGTCGACATCCGCGCGTTCTATGAGCCGCTGACGGGCGTCGGCTGGTATCTCTACTACCTGCTGCACGAGCTGGCGAAGCATGACGACGTCGAGCTCTACCTCTTCGGCGACGCGCGCATCACCGACCTCGGACCTCACTTGCATGCCGATGTTCCCGCAAATGCGCGCGTGTGCGCGTTCGATCTGCGCGGACAGCCGATCGGCCGCTTCGATCGTCCGCTGACCGCCGCGGCGTACGTGGCGTGGCTTGCGCTGTCGGACTGCGACGTCTTCTTCGGCGCGAACTATTTTCTGCCGCGACTGCACTCGGCGATCGCGCGGCGTCGCGTGGTGACGGTGCACGATCTGACGTACAAGCGTTTCCCTGAGCTGCTGCAGAAGGAGACGCTGGCGAACCTCGAGGCGCAGATGGCGCGCGAGATCGCGCTCGCGGATGCGGTGGTGTGCGTGTCGGAGTCGACGCGCAATGATCTGCTGCGCTACTACCCGATCGAGCCGTCGCGCGCGGTGGCGATTCACTCGGGACTCGGCACGCCGGCGACGTCGGAGCCGGTCGATGGACTGCCGTCGCGCTATCTGCTTTTCGTGAGCACGATCGAGCCGCGCAAAAATCTCGGCACTCTTCTCGATGCGTACGAGCGGCTGCGCGCGCGCGGCGCATACGACGGCGCGCTGGTGGTGGTGGGGAAAGTGGGATGGAAGTCGGAGTCGCTCGTCCCGCGCCTGCGCCAACCCGGCGTCATGCACCTCGACTACCTCGGCGCCTCGCAGCTCGCGTACGTGTACGAGCACGCCGAGGCATTCGTGTTCCCGTCCA
>DATELS010000539.1:0-2912 GCA_035276365.1 Thermoanaerobaculia bacterium | reverse complement strand
CTTCCCCTCGGCGCGAATCGCTTCGATGTCTTTCTCCGTGATCTTGCGTGACTTCATCAGCGCCTTGTAGCCGGTCGCGGAGAGGGGAGTGAGGTCGATCTTCGCGGCTTTGAGCGCCTTCGACGCGAGCGGCGCGTCGAGCTTCGCCAGCGCCTTGTCGACTTTCACGATCGCGTTCGGATCGCGCGCGGGCGAGAAGAACTCGACCGTTCCTTTGATCTTCACCGACGACGCGGCGCGCGCGGGCTGCTTGGTCGAGAACTGCAGCATGCCCGAGTTGTAGTCGCGCGGGGTGAAGTCGTTGTTGATCGGTTCTTCGAAGAGCGAGTTGCCGCGATCGTCGCGCGCTTCCTTGACGACGATGCGCGCGGCCGCCGCTTTGTCGACGCCGGTGCCGTTGAGCTTCACCCGGATCTCGAGTCCACCCGAGAGCATGCCTTCCGACATTCGGTTGTCGGTGACTTCATCCAGCTCGACGGAGACGTTCGATTGCGCGTACACGGCCGGCGCCGCGACGCAAAGCGCCATCAGAATCCACAACAGACGTGAATGCATGGCGAGCAAGATAGGCTCGCCACGCCGATTGCGCACGTGCGCCGGATCACGATCCGCTAAGACACGCGCACGTATTCGTAGTCCACCGGCAGGTTGTTGATCCCGCGGTCCGGCGGCGCGATCCAGTTCGCAATCTTGCCCGCCTCGAGCACCGGCTGCATCACCGACGCGACGAACGCCTGATCCTCCGGCGTCGGGATCCACGACGTGATCCCCGCCGCGAACGCCTCGGGGGCGATCTTCTCGCCCGCGGGATTCGTCGGGACGTTCGCCCACGCGCCGACCGTGCGGCGGAAGCGCGCGCTCGGCAGGCGCAGTTCGTAGTCGACGCCGCCCTTCTCGATGATCTTGTTCCAGCGCTTCACGCCATTCTCGCAGTCGCGGATGTACGCGTTGCGCATCACCTCGTTCATCGCGTTGCGCATCGACACCGTCTGTTCGCCGTCCGGCGTTGCCAGCGTGTAGTCGCCGTCCGCGCGATGGTCGTCATACAGCGACTCGTCCGGACGTCCCTTGAGACCATTCGCGAAGTAGCTCGCCGCATTCGACGAGATCTCCGAGCCGAACAGATCGAGTGCGGAGCTGAACCAGAAGTTCATGTACTTCTGAATCGTCGGCAGATCGATCGCGCCCGCCGCGCGCACCTTCGCCGGATCGTCCGTCTTCAATTCATTCATCACTTCGACCGAACGGCGCACGACGCGGCCGATGCCGCTGTCGCCGACGAACATGTGATGCGCCTCCTCAGTGAGCATGAACTGGCAGGTGCGCGCGAGCGGATCGAAGCCGCTCTCCGCGAGCGCCTTGAGCTGGAACTTGCCGTCGCGATCCGTGAAGTACGCGAACATGTAAAACGAAAGCCAGTCGCGGATCGGCTCGTTGAATGTCGTCAGGATGCGCGGCTTGTCCGCGTCGCCGGCGTGACGCTCGAGCAGACCTTCCGCCTCTTCGCGCCCGTCGCGTCCAAAGTACGCGTGGAGGAGGTAGACCATCGCCCACAGGTGGCGGCCTTCCTCGACGTTCACCTGAAAGAGATTGCGCAGGTCATACAGCGACGGCGCGCTGGCGCCCAAGGCGCGTTGCTGTTCGACGGAGGCGGGCTCGGTGTCGCCCTGCGTCACGATGAGGCGGCGCAGCGTCGAGCGATGCTCGCCCGGCACGACCTGCCACGCCGGCTGGCCGATGTGATCGCCGAAGCCGATCGTGCGATCGGTCTTCTGATCGGCGAGGAAGATGCCCCAGCGATACTCCGGCATCTTGACCATGCCGAACGTCGCCCAGCCCTGCGCGTCGACCGACGTCGCGGTGCGCAGATAGACGTCGTTGTTTTGAAAAATCGCGGGACCGAGGTCGCGCCACCAGTCGAGGAAGCGGGGCTGCCAGTGCTCGAGCGCGCGCTGCAGCACCTTGTTCGACGCGAGGTCGACGTTGTTCGGAATCTTGCTGGTGTAGTCGATGGTCATACCCGCTCCCACGAGAATTTCGGTTTCGTTCCACTGCCGAAGAGCTTCAGCGCGCCCTGCTCGCCGACCGCGTTCGGGCGGATGAAGATCCAGTTCTGCCACGCGGAGAGACGGCCGAAGATCTTCGTGGCCATCGTCTCCGGTCCGCCGAAGCGGAGACTCGCCTCCATGCCGGTGAGTGCGTCGGGCGAGAGGCTCGCGCGCTCTTCGATCGCGAGGCGCAGCTCGTCGTCCCAATCGAGTTCGTCCGGCGCGAAGGTGATCAGTCCCGCGTCGAGCGCCTCGTTCGCGTCGAAGAGCTGCTCGCGCTCGAGCTCCGGCGTTTTGCCGAAGCGAGTTTCGAGTCGCGTCTTGCCGTTCGCCATCGCGTACGGTCCGAAGTTCATCGCGCTCAGTGCGATCTTCGGCGCGTCTTCTTCCGCCGCGAGCATGTACGAGCGATCGGCTGCGAGCGCGAGCTCGAAGAGCGTGCCCGCGAGCGCGGAGCCGGGATCGATGACGGCGTAGATGCTGCGCGACGACACTTCCAGTCGCGCGAACGTGCGGCGGATGAAGTTGATCGTCTCGCGGACGAACCAGTGATCCTTGTGCGCGTCGAGCGCGCGATCCATGCGCAGCACGTTCGCGACGTCGCCGCGCGTCTTCACGATCCAGATGCCGCCCTCGCGCACGTTGGTGCGCAGATGCAGGATCGCGTCGTCGAGCTCGCGCGCCATCTGCAGCGGCCACCAGCTCGCACTCTCTTCGAGCTCGGGCGCGTCGGCAGCGGGCGCGTTCACGGTGATGGTGACGATGCGCTCTTCGATCGTCACCTCGACGATCTGGTAGTGCAGCCCCTTCTCATCGACCGTGCGCTGCAGCGGCGTGAGCTTCACGCCTTTCGCATCCCGCGGA
>DATELS010000538.1:0-3434 GCA_035276365.1 Thermoanaerobaculia bacterium | reverse complement strand
CGTTCATCGTTCATCGTTCCGACCGCTCCTCTCGTCCCTTGGAGGAGCAAATGACCAACCGCAAAAAAACCACCGTCCCCGCCATTCGCGCGATGAAGGGCAAGTCGCGCATCGGCATGCTCACGGCGTACGACTATCCGTCCGCGAAGATCGCCGACGCGGCCGGCGCGGACATCCTCCTCGTCGGCGACTCCCTGGGCATGGTCGTCCTCGGCTATCCCGACACGCTGAGCGTGACCGTCGACGACATGCTCCACCACACGCGCGCGGTCGCGCGCGGCGCGAAGAACTCGCTCATCGTCGGCGACATGCCGTACCTCTCGTATCACGTGTCGATCGAGGAGTCGGTGCGCAACGCGGGACGCTTCATCCAGGCCGGCGCGCACGCGGTGAAGATCGAAGGCGCGAAGCCGAGCCGCATCCGCGCGATCGAAGCGATCCTCGACGCGGAGATTCCGGTGATGGGACACATCGGCCTGACTCCTCAATCTGTGAACGCCCTCGGCGGCTTCAAGCTGCAAGGCAAGAATGCCGATGACGCGCGTCGATTGCTCGATGAGGCGACGGCGCTCGAGCGCGCGGGGTGCTTCTCGCTGGTGCTCGAATGCGTACCGACGGAGCTCGCGTCGATGATCACGGAGCACGTGACGATCCCGACGATCGGCATCGGCGCCGGCCCCTCCTGCGACGGCCAGGTCCTCGTCTTCCACGACGTCCTCGGCATCTACGACGGTCATGCGCCGAAGTTCGTCCGCCGCTACGCGAACATCGCGCAGGACATGCAGGCCGCGCTGGAGTCGTACCTCGCCGACGTCCGCGAGGCGCGCTTCCCGGACGAGGAGAAGGAGTCGTTCCACATGGCCAGCGAGGAGGAGCTGAAGCGGCTCTACGCGACGCGCGACGACGGCGGCGTCGTGGTGGCGATTAAAGGTTAGTGCGCAGCCGGGTCGTTCTCGCGATTCTCTTCGCGGCCGCGGCGTGGACGTCGCTGCCGCGCATGACGCGCGCGTCGATCGACGCGTTTCACCTCGCCCGTCTTCCGTACGAGCAGCGCCGCGACTCGTTCTGTCACTCGATCCAGCGCATCCGCGCGCAGTTGCACGACGGCGAGATGGTCGGCATCTCGATGCGCGATCCGTCGCGCGACGCGGGCGCGGCGGTGTTCGCGAATTACTACCTCTATCCGCATCCGACGCGCTTCTACCGCAGCCTCGACGACTATCGCCGGACGGTGATCGACAATCCGTCGCAGCCGAAGAAGTTCGTCCGCCTCGACCTCGGCCGCACGCACGACGCGCGGCTCATGACGTATCTCGAGATTCGTGCGGAGGAAGTGGCGGAGTCGCCGGTCGTGCGCAATCCAAAACCGTCCGCGGACGCGCACCGCGAGCTCGTCGTACCGATGGCGCTCGCGCTGGATGGGCAACCGGGCAATGCATATCTGACGGAGGGAGTGCTCGAGTCGGATGCGGATGCGCAGGTGACGCTGACGTTTTTCCCGAGCGGCGAGTCGAAGACGTTCGCGCTGCGCGCGCACGAGCCGCTGATCCTGCGCGACGTCGTGTACACGATCACGTCGCGCCTCGACGCGGGCTGGCTGCACATGACGTCGAGCACACCGGCGCGCGCGGCGTTCTGGTTCGTGAACCGGCGTCTGAAGCACGCGGTGCCGCTGCAATTGTTCGAGCAAATGCCGTCGTCGCCGCAGCACGTGACGGGAGGCGAGAAGCTGTTCGTGCTCAATCCCGCCGATCACGCGATCGAAGTGGACGTGAACGGCGAGGCGAGAAGCATCGCTGCGCATGCGCTGGCGACGCTCGCATCGGCGCCGCAGAACACGATCACCGCGAACGAACCGTTTCTCGCGTTCTCGACGCGTAAAGAAAACGGCCGGGAGATCCTGCAGTGGCCGTGATTCTCTGGTTCCCGTTGCTCGGGCTCGCGGTGTCGCGCCTCACCGGCCGCATGAACCTCTTCCTCGCCGGCGCCGGCATGAACGGACTCGCACTCTTCCTCGCCGGCGTCCTGCACATCCCGCTGATCCCAACACTGATCGCGCTCGCGCTCGGAGCACTCGTCGTGATTGTTCGTTCTTCCCGCGCACGGGCAGAAGGCAGGGTGAGGGCCGCGGACGCCGTTCTCGCGATCTCCGCAATCTTCCTGCTCGCCACCTCCGCGATCACTCCATTGAACGATTTCGACGGCCGCGCCTTCTGGCTCCTGAAAGCCAAAGCGATCGCGCACGAACAACGCGTCGACGGCCCGTTCTTCAAAGGCGAAACCGCGTTCAGCCCGCGCAACGAATACCCACTCCTCCTCCCTATCGACGCCGCGACGATGATGATCGGCGCGCGCGACCTCGACGAGAAACAAGTGCGCTGGCTGTACGTGATGTTCGCGGTCGCACTCGCACTGGAAGTGCGACGCCGCGCCGGCCCATGGTACGGCGCGCTCGTGCTCTGGCTCCCGCGCATCGTGGTCGGCGGCGACGGCAGCGCAGTGAGCGCCTACGCCGACATCGCCCTCGGCGCCTTCGTCGCCTGCGCACTCTTCGAGCTCGCGAGCGACGACGCCGATCCCTTGCGCTGCGGCCTGTGGCTCTCGTTCCTCGCGCTGACGAAAAACGAAGGACTGCCGTTCGCACTCGTGCTGCTCGCGCTCAGCGCGATCGTCTTTCGCAAACGCGTGCTCGTCGCCGCCGCGCCCGTGATCGCCGCCGTCGCAGCATTGATGGTGTGGCGCGATCGCATCCAACCGACGGACGACAACCGCTACTTCTTCGCGCAAATCCCACAGCACCTCGACCGCATCGGCGACGTGATCGT
The DNA here is from genome assembly GCA_035276365.1 of Thermoanaerobaculia bacterium. Lineage (GTDB taxonomy): Bacteria > Acidobacteriota > Thermoanaerobaculia > Gp7-AA8 > Gp7-AA8 > QHVT01. The sequence continues at coordinate 609 of DATELS010000538.1, read as the reverse complement.
CACCTTCGCGCGTCACGCGCTCGCATTCGCCGACTGGGGCGTGTTCTGGCTCGCCGTCGCGATCGCGGCCGCGTTCCTGGCTTGGCGCCGCCAATGGCGTCCCCTCCTCCTCGGTACCGCCGCCATCGTTCCCATGCTGGCGATCTATTTCGTCATGTATCTCGCCTCCGACTGGATCACGCGCGACCTCGTCAACTCCACCGCGCCGCGCCTGCTCACGCATTTCATCGGGCCGGGCATGTACCTTGTCGCCTATGCAAATCAGCAACTCGATCGAAGAAACGCGTAGCGCGATCGCGACCGCACGCGCGCACGGCAGGAAGATCGGCTTTGTGCCGACGATGGGCTTTCTGCACGCGGGACATCTCTCGCTCGTGCAGGTCGCGCGCGACGCCGGCGCGGACTTCATCGTCGTCTCGATCTTCGTCAATCCGAAACATTTCGGACCGAACGAAGACTTCTCTCGCTATCCGCGCGACGAGAAGCGCGACGCGGAACTGCTCGAAGGCGAAGGCGTCGATCTCCTGTTCCTGCCGCCGGTCGAGGTGATGTATCCCGCGGGCGGCGCGACGACGATCACGGTCAGCGGCGTCGCCAAGCCGCTCGAAG
>DATELS010000537.1:0-2322 GCA_035276365.1 Thermoanaerobaculia bacterium | reverse complement strand
TCGGAGCTGCAATGCCTGCTGCAGCATCCCGAGCTGCCGCGCGATCTCGACCGGGCCGCGCTCGCCGACTACCTCGCCCTCGGCTACATCCCCGAGCCGCTCACGCCGTTCGCGGCCGTGCGGCGCGTGCCCGCGGGCACGTACATGCGTTTCACGGAGAGCGGCGAGGAGACCGTGCGGTACTGGGATCCGGGCGCGTTCGTTATCGAGCCGATCGATCCGCGCGACGCCGTCCGCGAGACCCAGCGCCTGATCGAGAACGCGGTCACGAAGCAGGTCATGTCCGACGTGCCGGTGGGCGTCTTCATCAGCGGCGGGCTCGACTCCTCGCTGCTGGCCACGCTGGCGTCGCAGGTCATCGGCGTCGACAAAGTGCATACCTTCTCCGCGCAATTCGCCGAGGAGTCGTATGACGAGAGCGGGGACGCGGCGGTGCTGGCGAAGCGGATGCGCACGCGGCACATTCCCGTGCGGACGGATGAGGAGACGCTGCGCGAGGCGCTGCAGAACGTGACGAGGCGCGTGGCCGAGCCGCTCGCCGATCCGGCGATTCTGCCGACGTTTCTTCTGGCGCGTGCGGCGCGCGAGCACGTGAAGGTGATTTTGAGCGGGGAGGGCGCGGACGAGTTGTTCGGTGGCTACCCAACGTATCTCGGCCACAAAGTCGCGCCGAAATACGACGTATTGCCGGCGTTCGTGCGCAATGGCGTGCGGCGTTTGGCGTATGCGTTGCCGTCGTCGGGGAAGAAAGTCACGTTCGAGTTTCTGCTCAAGCGCTTTGTGAGCGATGCCGAGCGGCCGTGGGTGGAGCGGCATTTACGCTGGTTCGGCACGGGCCTCGGTGGAGCGCCGGCCGCCCTCGGCCGGCTCGATTCACGCGATGCGCTGACCGGTGCGATGCTGCTCGATTATCAGAGCTATTTACGCGACAACCTGCTCGTGAAAGTCGATCGCGCGACGATGTTGTCGTCCGTCGAGGCACGTGCACCGTATCTCGATCGCGACCTGACCGCGTTTGCTCTGTCGTTGCCCGCCGACTTGCGCGTCCGCGGCCTGACCACGAAGTGGGTGCTCAAGAAAGCCGCCGAAAAATGGTTGCCGCGCGACGTCATCTATCGCCGCAAGCGCGGCCTGAGCGTGCCGATTGCGGGTTGGATCAACCGGGGATTACGGAGCGAGGTCGATCGCCTGCTCGACCCCGCGCGTCTGCGCGCGCAGGGGATTGTGGATGGGGAGCGGGTGGGCGTGCTGCTCGCCGAGCATCGCGCGAATCGCGCGAATCACGCGAAGGCGTTGTGGGCGGTGGTGATGCTGCAGTATTGGATGGAGAATTGGACGTAAGGCGGCCATGACACGTTCGACGAAGAAGAAGCTGGAATCCACTGGATGGCGCGTAGGCGATACGATCGCGTTTCTGCGGCTGACGGAGGCGGAAGCTCGACGTGTCGAAGACAACCTCACTATCCGCCAAGGGCCGAACGCACCTCGCAAATGACGCGTCATTTGCTACCTGTTCCACTCCTTCCGGTCCTCCGGTGATTCGGAAACGCGTGGGATTCTCACTTACCACTGCATCAACGTTAGGAAGCAGCTAGCGTCTGGTCTCTCGATCTTTGATTAAATGCATCGCACGCGACGTACGCTGCCGAACCTGCTGGCGTGCCGAAGACTAATGGTCGATTTGGAACACGCGCGCACGTCGAGACGAGGTATTAAACGAACGGCTGAATCACATTGTAAGGAAAGCGGGTAATGGCTTTGAAGTGCGGGTGGAAGAGTTCCGTGAGATCGCGGGTGCGGTCACATCACGCCGAGCAGCTCGGTCATTAGGACTTGACGCTGTCGTCTATAGGGATGGTTTCCCAATTGCCGGTTTTGACCTCAAGACTGGAAGAGCATGGTCCGTGGCGGAGGTAACCGCAATCCAAGTGAGGTTCGGTGTTCCCGTAACGCAGATCAAAACGAAGAATTGAAGCGACGATGAAACGAGGATTTGCATTTGAGTTCGACCCGCCGCTGGGCTGGGATGACTTCGTCGACAGCAACCGGTACGTATTTCACGGGCCGCAAAAGCAAGAGCTGATCCTGTCGGGCAACGTGATTGCGGGGAGGGCTTGCTTTCATATCAGCACATTAAAGAGCAGTTGGTGGCGAATGCAAAAGCAGCGATGAGGAAAGCCGTCGACCATCCTGATCCCGTCATAAGAATGATTTGAGAGAATCACTGACTGCTCAGAACCTTCGATCTGGACGCTAGAAGCCGAGACGACAGACCAGGCGGTCGTGTTTCTGCAAGCCGCCGTGGAGGCGGAGGGCGGAGTC
>DATELS010000536.1:0-2693 GCA_035276365.1 Thermoanaerobaculia bacterium | reverse complement strand
CGGCGCGATCTTGCCGTCGTCGACGTCGGCGAGCGCCGCGCGCACGCGCAGCGTCGAGGAGTCGGGCAGCATCGCGATCGGGAAGCCGACCCACACCGGATCGCCCTGCTGCAGCTTGCGCCCTTCCCACGGATGATCGCGGATGACGACGATTCCCGCGCGCGGCGCCCGCAGCACCAGCGCCGCAATCGCCGCCTCGGCGATCGCGATCTCGCGCTGCGCCTTGTCGATGCGCAACTGCAGATTGCGGCGCTCGGCTTCGATCCCGGTCTTGGTCGAGTTGCGCAGATCGACGGCCTTCTCGTACTCGACGGTCGTACTGCGCAGCTTCCCCTGCTTCTCCTCGTACAACTTCTGCGACTGCAGATCGGCCGGGATCGCGGCCTCGATCTTCGCTTTGTCGAGCTCCGATTTTTTCTTGTCGACGTCGAGCTGCTTCTGCTCGATGTCCGCCAGCCACTCGGCGTTCTTCTGCTGCATCTCCTGCAAGGCCTGCGTGGCGGTCTGGCGCTTGCTCTCGAGGTCGGAGGTGAGCGCGCTGTTGTCGAGCTCCACGACCGCGTCGCCGGCGTTCACGGTCGCGCCGTCTTCGGCGAGCCACTTGATCGCGGTCTGCCATGACGGGAGCGGCGGGACGTTGAGGAACTCGCCGCGCGCGGCTTCGATCTCGCCCGACAGGACCATGTCGCTGGCGAACGCTCCGCGACGCACGCGCAGCTCATCGCGTTTCGGGGTCTCGGAGTATCCCGAAAAGCAGCCGGATAAAGTGAGGGTGAGGAACGCACAGAGGACTTTGCGTTTCATTTCCGTGGACTCAGACGAATTGTAGGGGCGAAAGGTTTGGGAGCGCCGTGTAGAATCGAAAACTTCCGATGACGGCTGCCGTCGTTTCCCTGGCCCCGGACGCGCGCTTCGTCCTTTTCCGCGCCCCTTCCGCGACACGCGCCGACTTTGCGGAAGACGTCCGGGCCGGTTTGACGGCAGAGCGGAAGTCCCTCCCTCCGCGCTGGTTTTATGACGCCCTCGGCTCGTCGCTGTTCGATGCGATCTGTTTCCTTCCCGAGTATTACGTGATGCGCGCGGAGGCGGAGGTGTTAACGACGCACGCGCGCGAGATTGCGGCGGCATTTGGTCCGAGCCCGCGCATTGTGGAGCTCGGCAGCGGACTGGCGCGCAAGACGCGCATCCTGCTCGATCAGCTCCCCCGCAACATTGAATATGTGCCGGTCGACGTGGACGCAGACACGTTGGAGCGCGCGGGACGCGATCTGCTCAGCGAATACGATGAATTGCGCGTCCTCGCAGTCTGCGCGGATTTCGCGCGACCGTCCGCCGCGCTCGGCGCACTCGCCCGCCCCCGCGGCCGCACCGTCGTCCTCTTCCTCGGCTCGACAATCGGCAATCTCGATCCCGACGCCGCGGTGGCGATGCTGACGGATCTCCGCTCCTCCCTCTCCCCCGGCGACGCGCTCTTCCTCGGCGCGGACTTGCGGAAGTCGAAAACGATTCTCGAGCCGGCGTACAACGACGCGCTCGGCGTGACGGCGTCGTTCAATCTGAATCTGCTTGCGCGCATCAACCGCGAGCTCGGCGGACGCTTCGACCTCTCGGCGTTTCGGCACAAAGCGTTCTACGACGCGAAGCTGGGCCGCATCGAGATGCACCTCGTCAGCCGCCGCGCGCAAACGGTGCGCATCGAGGCGCTGCATCTCGACGTGACGTTCGCAAAAGGCGAGACGATCCACACGGAGAGCTCGTACAAACACGACGACGCGACGCTCGCCGCCCTCGCCACCCGCAGCGGCTTCACGATCGAGAAGAAGTGGACGGACGCGCGGGGCTGGTTCGCAGACGTGTTGATGGTAGTTTGACGGAGCGCCGCCGTCCTCGGCGGCTGATCGGGCGGCGTCTCGCCGCCCGCAACGGGCGTGGCGGCGCGGACGCCGCCACATCAGCCGGCGGGGACGCCGGCGCTCCGTCACCGCTTGAGCGACAACTGCTCGTACGGGATCGTCGGGAAAAACCGTCGCACGCTGAAGGACTCCACCTCCGGGCGCGCGAAGCAGAACGCCTGCTGGTGGAAGAGCGGGACGACGAGTGCGTGCTCGTCGACGTAGCGTTCGAGGTCGCGGTAGATCTCGCGACGGATGACCGGATTCGTTTCGGCGCGGCCGCGCTCGATCAGCTCGTCCATCTCCGCGGTGCCGCAGATCGGCCCGAGGATGCCGGAGCGCGAGTGGAGGAATCCGTAGGCGAAGCCGTCGATCTCCGGGTAGTCGCTGTAGAACCTGGCGAAGTACAGATCGAACGACGACGCGTTGCCCGCGCCGGCGATCTGCTTCACCTCCGGCACGACGAGGCGCACGCGCACGCCCGCGCCTTCGATCGCCGCCACCGCCTCGCGCGCGAAGCCGAAGAACGACGACGAGAACACCGAGAACACGCCCGCGAGCAGCGGCTCGCGCAGCATCGTGTGCGTGTCGCTCGCCGAACGCGGTGGCCGCGGCCGCGCGGACTCGTGTCCGAACAATCCCGGCGGAAACAGCCGCGTCGCCGGAATCGCGAGAGTGCCGAGGCGGTCGACGAGCGTCGCGATCGGGAGCGCGTCGCGAATCTGCTCGCGCACGCCGCGATCGCGCAACGCGTCGCGGTGCGTGTTGAACGCGAGGAAGCATGTCGAGAGCGTCGGCGTC
>DATELS010000535.1:0-2655 GCA_035276365.1 Thermoanaerobaculia bacterium | reverse complement strand
GGCTTCGTCACGCTGACGATGGCGCTGTCGGGACTCGTCACCGGATTCGCGTCCGATCACCTCGGCCCGATGCGCGCGACGCTCGCGACCGCATCGCTCTGTCTGCTCTTCGGCGCCGTGTGGACATGGTGGACGCGCAAGTTGTGGCGCGTCACTCCGTGACGAGACTCTCGATCTCGCGCCGCATTCGTCCCCGCGTCGCGCCGATGATTCCGGAGATCGGACCGAGGAGGAAGTAGATCCAGCCGGCGAATCCGAGGAGGCGGAGCGGTGCGAAGAGCGCGATCAACGCGGACGCCGCGCCGACGCCGACATACGACGCGTACATGATCATCGACGTGCGCGTGTCATGCCGTTCGACTGCGTTCAACTGCAACTGCTCGCGACGTCGCCATGCGTGCGCGTACAGCAGGAGAAAAAGCGTGAAGATGCCGGCGAAGCCGAGGGCGTAGATGAGGTAGAGGCGGGAGGGATCGCCGCTGCCGGGGTTGTGCAGATGTCCCGTCGCGAGCTCGAAGATGAACTTCATCGGATAGACGTAGAACAGGACGAGGAACAAGAGCGCCGTGTTGAGCGCGATCGTCAGCTCGTCGGTGAAACCGTAGCGGCGAAAGTACGTGTGGTGCGCGTGCCAGATCCACATCAGCAGCGTGAAGCAGATCGCGAATCCGAAGAAGCCGCCGAGCGACTCCATCAACTCCGCGAACGTCTTCGGCACCTCGAGCGAGACGACGATGAGCGTCAGCGCGAAGCCGAAGACGATGTCGCTGAAGGCCTCCACTCGCGTGACCTCGTGCGCACGATTGCGAAACGGAATCCTGTCCGGCATGGAGGGATCGTAGGCATGCGCAGGGCGTTTGTCATCTGACGTTTGTCACCCGACGAACTTGGTTGTTGCTCCCGAATCCCGATCCGGTGCATAATGCACACGACTGAAAGCAGTACTAAAGGCCGGAGATCCCTCCGGCCTTTTTCTTTTTGGCGGCGGGCTCCGATTCCAGCGACTTGCAATCGTTCAGTGGAGGTGTGTCGATGAGGAGTCAGAGAGAGATCACGATCGGCTTCATCCTGGCAATCGCGTGTGTGGTCGCGAGCATTGTCTCGGCGCCGGCTTTCGGGTGTACGTTCAATGTCCAGTCGACAACGGATTCGCGGGGCCGCACGTTTCTGAACTGGGAGCGGCCCGCGGGCTCGACGAATTTCGAGGTCTTTGTGCGAACGTGGTACAGCGGCTACATGTTCGTGACGTCGACGAGGACGAGCACGCTGAACCTGCGGGCAATGACGACGGACGAGCAGCAGCACGAATATCTGATCATTTCCCATAATGACAATGACGATCCCGCCGCGCGCTGCCTGGGTCAGGCCAAGGTCATCCTCAACGGAAATAAAGACCTCGGCGCCATTACGGAAAAGCGCATTGTGCCGCTCGCCGGATCCGTGCGCGGCGCGAATGGCTCGGATTTCCATACGTCGCTGACGATTTCGTTCGCGGCATTGAGGAGCGGCAGAATCGTTTTTCGTCCCACGGGCACTGTTGCCAGCGATTCCGATCCGTTCCTTCGCTATGCGTTCGGCGACAATGACGAGCCCGGGCCGTCGGAGTTCTATTGGGACGATGTCGTCGCCGCGATGGGCGCGAGCGGGACGGGTTCGCTGGAAATCATTCCGGATCCTGTCGGCGACGAGACGGCCCTGCACGTTCCGAACGTGAGCGCGCGCGTCTACAACGTCGCGCAGAACGGCACCTTCGGCTCGGACGCGGAAGCCGTCCGTCCCGCGGAGTGGTTCCTCAATCCCGTGACGCAACACTCGGGCGCGGGCATCTTCGTTCCGGCGGCGCATGGCAATGTGCGGCGGAACATCGGCTTCCGCACGCTCACGGAGGTCTCCTACGAAATCACGCTGTTTGCTCCGGGCGGGAAGGCGCGCCACTTCAGCGGCTCGGCGCCGGCGAACTTCACGTACTTCAGTTCACTGGATGCGTTCGTCGGGCAGCCGGTGGCCGCCAACGAGCAGGTGCACGTCTCCTTCAGCAATGGATATGCGATCGGGTTCTACACCGTGACCGACAACGTGACGAACGACCCGGCGATGATCGTCCAGTCGCCCGCGGCGCTGGAGGACTCGGTCTCGTGGGGATATCGCTGAGCGTCTTGTTAACGTTCGCCCCGACGCTGCATCCTTAGCCTGAGTGTGGAGCGATCCTCAGGACGACGCTCGGCTCGTTCGCGCGGCTCGTGCGGGCGATCGCTCCGCGTTTGGCGAGCTGTACTCGCGGTACGCGCGCATGGTTCAGGCGATCGTCCTGGCGCGCGTGCCGCCGGCGGAGGCGGATGATCTCGTGCAGGAAGTGTTTCTGACGGCGATGCGCAAGCTGAGCGCATTGCGCGACGACGCGGCGTTCGGCGGATGGCTCACCACCATCGCGCGGACGCGCGCGGCCGGCTTCTATCGCTCGCGCGCCGCGGATCATGACGAGCTGCAGGAGATCGGCGCGCGCAGCACGCAGCAGGAGGAACAGGAAGCGCGACAGGTGATGGCGACGATTCGCGAGTTGCCCGAGGCGTATCGGGAGACGTTGGTGCTGCGGCTGGTCGAAGGGATGACCGGACCGGAGATCGCGGCGATGACGGGGCTCACGCCGGAGTCGGT
>DATELS010000534.1:0-7524 GCA_035276365.1 Thermoanaerobaculia bacterium | reverse complement strand
GCGCGGATTTCGAGCGCGCGCAGGGCGGCGGCGGAGTCCGTGGTGAAGTAAGGGTTGCCCGTGCCCGCGGCGAATATCACGACGCGCCCCTTTTCGATGTGGCGGATGGCGCGGCGGCGGATGAACGGCTCGGCCACCTCGGACATGGTGATGGCGCTGGTGACGCGGGTGTTGATGCCGCGGCGCTCGAGCGCGTCCTGCAGGGCGATGGCGTTGATGACCGTGGCCAGCATGCCCATGTGATCGCCGGCCACGCGGTCGATCCCCTCGGTGGCCGCGGTCACGCCGCGAAAGATGTTGCCGCCGCCGATGACGATGGCGATCTGCACGCCCATCTTCTGCACTTCGGCGATCTCGTCGGCGATGGTGGCGAGGGTTTCGGGGTCGATGCCCTGGCGCCGGCCGCCCATCAGGGCCTCGCCGGAGAGCTTGAGAAGGATGCGCTTGAACTTGGGGCCGGTCATGCGACGCGGGTTATATCAAAGTCGACACGCCGGCGCTTCGCGCGGCGGTCGATCGGCGCGTTGCAGCCGTCGCCTTCACGCGGCTGAACGTCGCCGCCGCGATGTCTTCGTTAATGCCCGTGGGGGGCGCGGCGATCAGCGGCTCGAAGAGGCCGCTGCATCGCCGCGAGTGACACGGCGCGAAGCGTCCGATGTCACGCCTTGATGTACGAGGCCACTTCCGCCGCGAAGTCTTCGCTGCGCTTCTCGATCCCCTCACCCAGCTTGTAGCGGGTGAAGCGGGTGATCACGAAGTCGCAGTTCGACTCCTTGCCGCGCTTGCCGAGGTACTGGGAGACGGTCGACTTGTCGTCGCGGATGTACGGCTGCTCGAGGAGGCAGGCTTCGCCGTAGAACTTCTCCATCTTGCCGGAGACCATCTTCTCGACGATCGCCTCGGGCTTGCCGGACTTGAGGGCCGCGTCGCGGGCGATCTCGCGCTCGGTCTCGAGGTCCTTCTCCGTCACGTCTTCGCGGCGGAGGAAGCGCGGCTCGGCCGCGGCGATGTGCATGGCGATGTCTTTGGAGGTCTCATCGAGCGTGCCGGTCTTGCCGCCGCTGGTCACGACCTCGACCATGACGCCGATCTTGCCGCCGCCGTGGATGTACGTGCCGATGGTCGCGTCGGCCGGAGCCTCGTAGCGCGCGAAGCGGCGGATGGAGATGTTCTCCTTGATCGAGCCGATCTGCTCCGCGACCTTGGTGCCGATCGTGTCGTCGCTGCCGGGCCACTTGTCATTGAGCAGCTCGTCGACGGAATTCGCCTTGCTCTGCGCGATGACCTTCGCGACTTCCTGCGCGAAGTTGCGGAAGTTCTCGTTGCGGCCGACGAAGTCGGTCTCGCAGTTGACTTCGACGAGCACGCCGACGGTGCCTTCGACGTGCGCGGCGATCGTGCCTTCCGCGGTGATGCGTCCGGCCTTCTTGCTCGCGGCAGCGAGACCCTTCTTGCGGAGGATCTTCACCGCTTCTTCCATGTTGCCCGTCGCTTCGACGAGGGCGTTCTTCGCGTCCATCATGCCGGCGCCGGTCGAGTCGCGGAGCTCCTTGACCATCGCGGCCGTAATCTGCGTCATGCGATGCCTCCAATACCTGAGGACGAGCGCGCATGCGCCCGTCCTCGAAGAAAGTCGTGTGGGGGAGAATCAGACCGCCGGAGCGGCCTGCATCGGCTCGGAAGCCGTTTCGGCGGGGATGACCGCGGCCGCTTCCTCGCGGTCGCCCTTGTCTTCCGTCCCGATGTAGCGCTCCTCGGCGAGGTTGTAGCCCTCGAGGACCGCGTCGGCGATCTTCTGCGTGAACAGACGGATCGCGCGGATCGCATCGTCGTTGCCCGGGATGACGTAGTCGATGTCTTCCGGGTCGCAGTTGGTGTCGACGATGGCGACGACGGGGATGCCGAGCTTCTTCGCTTCCTTGACCGCGATGTACTCCTTCTTCGGATCGATCACGAAGAGCGCATCCGGAAGGCCGTCCATCTCGCGGATGCCGATGAGATTCTTCTGGAGCTTCTCGCGCTCGTGGTCGAGCTGCGCGCGCTCCTTCTTCGACATCTCCTTGTCGGTGTCGGCAAGGATCGCTTCGATTTCCTTCAGACGCTCGATGGACTTGCGGACCGTCGTGAAGTTCGTGAGTGTGCCGCCCAGCCAGCGGTTGTTCACGTAGAACATGCCGCAGCGGTTGGCCTCCTCGAGAATGGCGTCCTGCGCCTGGCGCTTGGTGCCGACGAACAGGATGCGCTTGCCCGCGGACGAGAGGTCCGCGATGAATGCCGAGGCTTCTTTGAAGAGCTTGAGCGTTTTCTGCAGATCGATGATGTAGATCCCATTGCGCTTGCCGAAGATGTACTTCTTCATCTTCGGGTTCCAGCGCTTGGTCTGATGACCGAAGTGCACGCCAGCCTCGAGTAGCTCTTTCATTGTGATAGAGACCGCCAAGTGAACCCTCCTTTTCGCAAAAATTGATCGGACAAACAAAAGGCAGGAGCGGAAGACCCGCTCCTGCCTCAATTACACACGTGGGAACCGGGAAACCATGACTAGCGCTTGGAGAACTGGAAGCGGGCGCGCGCGCCGCGCTGTCCGTACTTCTTGCGCTCCTTCATGCGCGGATCGCGCGTGAGGAGGCCAGCCTTCTTGAGGCGCTTGCGCAGCTCGGTGTTGTACACCTGCAGCGCGCGCGAGATGCCGTGGCGAATCGCACCGGCCTGACCGCTCGGGCCGCCGCCGTCGACCGTGACGACGATGTCGAACTTGTCGACGGTCTCGGTCAGCGAGAGCGGCTGCTTGATGATCATCTTGAGCACTTCGTTGCCGAAGTAGTTGTCGAGCGAGCGGCGGTTGACCGTGATCGCGCCCGATCCCGGACGAATGTGCACGCGCGCCGTCGACGTCTTGCGTCTTCCCGTTCCGTAGTATTCGACCAAAGCCAAGGAATCCTCCTGTGATTACTCGCTGACGCTCAGCGGCTCGGGCTGCTGCGCCTGATGCGGATGGTTGGTGCCGCGGTAGACCTTCAACTTCTTGAGCATCTTTCTGCCGATCTTGTTCTTCGGCAGCATGCCCCACACGGCCTCTTCGATCATCCGCTCGGGCTTCTCGGCGCGGACGAAACGCGCCGCGCGCTCCTTGAGGCCGCCCGGATACAGCGAGTGCGTGCGGTAGATCTTGTCCGTCTCTTTCTTACCGCTGAGACGGATCTTCTCGGCGTTGATGACGATGACGTGGTCCCCGGTGTCGAGGAACGGCGTGTACGTCGGCTTGGCCTTGCCGGAGATGATGTTCGCGATGGTGGTCGACAGACGGCCGAGAACCTGGCCCTCCGCGTCGATCACGAACCACTTCGGCTCAATGTCGCCCTTCTTGGGAAAAAACGTGCGCATGACTCTCCCTGAAAACTCGTAACTTCCTCTGAATGATCGGCGGTGCAGGTGAGAACCGCAGACACCGCAGACGAATCAAAGACGAAACACACCTTCCCTGAGGGGAAAGGGCCAAAACGGTAACACTGCCGAACAGACAGTGTCAACGTTTCCATTCCCTCCACGCCCTGGTGCGAGTAGCGGGACCCTCCACTACGCGCGGCGGACGAAGAACATTCCGGCGAGCGCGAGGACCGCGCCGAGCACAACCAAACCCAAGGTCGACGCGGTAGGCGCCTCCGGCGCCGCGACGAGCTGCCCGCGAATCGCGCCGCCCGGAAAGTCGGTCGTGTGCACATTGAGGTAGAACCCAGCGGGGTTCGCAATGATCGCGTTCGCGAGCGCGGGAGTTGTCGTGGTGCCGCCGGTCAGCGTGCATGGCGACGACGGACCCGGTGCGCAGACCCATGAGCTCCCGACAAACGGGACAAGGTTGATGACGATCGGACCATTCACGCCAGCGGCGCCCTGATGAATGTGCTGCGCGATCGGTGGCGCCGTGACGTTGTTGACGGTGATCGTGTAGTTCACGCTCGTGCCGATGATGACGACCGTCGCGGTGCCCGTCCCGTCGGGATCGGCGGGCGGCACTTCGTTGCTGCCGAGGAGCGTCACGTTGAATGTCGACGACTGCGCGCTCGCCGTGAAGGTACACAGCGCGAGAACGAGAAGAAGGAACGCGTTCCGACTGCGCATGCGGATCTCCTTTTTGTTTAGGGACGGAAACTCTACCACCGCACACATCCTGTGATACAAGCCTCGGCCGCTCATGAGCGGGATCATCGACGGCAAAGCGGTCGCGCGCCAGATCGAAAGCGAGGTCGCCGCGGCGATCGCGCGGCTCGGCATCCGTCCCGGACTCGTCGCGGTGCGCGTCGGCAGCGATCCCGCGTCCGAGGTGTACGTGCGCAACAAGGCGAAGAAGGCGCGCGAGCTCGGACTCGAAGGTGCGGAGCTCATCTTCCCCGAGTCGCTGTCCGAAGCAGAGCTGCTCGATGAGATCGCGCGACTCAATGCCGACGATGCAGTGGACGGAATCCTCGTGCAGCTTCCGCTGCCGAAGCAGATCGATCCGCGCAAGGTGATCGATGCGATCGCGCCGGCGAAAGACGTCGACGGCTTTCATCCCATCAACGTCGGCCTCCTCCACCTCGGCCGCCGCGCGCTCGTTCCCTGCACGCCCGCGGGCGTGATTCGTTTGATCGAGTCGACCGGCGAGAGCATCGAAGGCAAGCACGCGGTCGTGATCGGACGCAGCGACATCGTCGGCAAGCCGATGTCCGCGTTGCTGCTGCAGAAGAACGCGACGGTGACAGTGTGCCACTCCCGCACGCGCGACATCGGCAGCGTCACGCGCGAGGCAGACATCCTCATCGCCGCGATCGGCAAGCCGCACTTCGTCACGAAGGAGATGGTGAAGCCGGGCGCGATCGTGATCGACGTCGGCATCAATCGCATTGCCGACGGCGGTAAAGGGAAGCTCGCGGGTGACGTCGACTTCGCGAACGTGCGCGAGGTCGCGTCGTGGATCACGCCCGTGCCGGGCGGCGTGGGACCGATGACGATCGCGATGCTGATGAAGAACACGGTCGACGCGGCGGAGCGGAGACGCGCGTGAGCGCGGTGCTGCGCGTCGGACTTACCGGCGGCATCGCCAGCGGCAAGTCGACGATCCTGCGCATGTTCGCGTCGCTCGGCTGCATCACCGTCGACGCGGATGCGATCGTCGCGCGGCTGTATCGCCGCGGAGAGGCGGGACACGCCGCGATCGTGCGCACGTACGGCGAAGAGATCCTGAACGCGGACGGCGAGATCGATCGAAAGAAGCTCGCCGCGCGCGCATTCTCGAATGCCGATGAGGCGAAGAGACTGAACGCGCTCATTCATCCGCTCGTGATCGCGGAAGAGGCGCGCATGATGAGCGAGGCGGAAGAAGACGCGATTTACGTCGTCGAGGCGACGCTGCTGCTCGAAGCCGGAGGAAGGCAGCGCTACGACAGAATCGTCGTCGTCGACGTCGCGCCGGACGTGCAGGTCGAGCGCGCGATCGGCCGCGGCATGACGCGCGAGGACGTCACGAGCCGCATCGCGCATCAGATGCCACGCGACGTGCGCCTGCAGCACGCGGACTACGTCATCGACAACAGAGGCGACGAGGCGCATGCGCTGGCCGAGGTGCGGCGCGTATACGCGCGGCTGCGCGAGGATCTCGCCGCAAAAAAATAGGAGCGCGAGCGAAACGCCCGCGCTCCCGAAGCTGTACCGCGCCGCGAAGACTAGGTGTGAGTTGCCGTCGTGGACGTGGTGCTCGTGCTGCTGGTTCCGGTCGTGCCGGACGTGTCGGTCGACATCGTGCTGCCCGTGTCCGTCGACATCGTGCCGCCCGTGCCGGACGTATCGGTGGACATCGTGTCGGTGGCCACCGTGTCGGTCGCCATCGTCGTGTTCACGGTCTCGCCCACGGAGGTCGAGGCCGTATCCGTGCCCGTGTCGATGTTCGTCTCTTCCTTCTTGCAGGCGACGAAGACGACGAGCGTCAGCACCGCCAGGAGTGCCAGAACTTTCTTGATCATTCGAGAATCCTCTTTCTTGATTTGTTGATCCGGTGGTGGGTTTCGTTGATTCGAACTCGTCACCGTTAGAGTGCCTGTCCTCACCTCCTTGCGCATTTAGACAGTTCTTTTGTCCGAGTGATAACTCGAGCCCGGCCGGGAGGGAGCAACACGGGTGCCAGCGCAACAAATCGAAAAACAAAACGCCCCGCGTTTCCGCGGGGCGTTCGTGTGTTGCGGGATCCGAAGTGACGACTAGGTGTGGGTCGCCGTCGTGCCCGAGGTGGCCGTCGTCGCCGTCGTGGCGGACGTGTCGGTCGCGCTCGAGGTGGTCATCGTGTCCGTGCCCGTCGTGGTCATCGTCGTGTCGGTGGCCATCGTGTCGGAGGCCATCGTGTCAGACGCCATCGTGTCCGAGGCGGTCGTCATCGACGTGTCGGTGGCGGCCGTATCGCTCGCGGCCTCTTCCTTCTTACAGCTGATGGCGAGCATGGAAACGACGAACAGGGCGATCAGGGTGAGAACCAGTGACTTCTTCATTGCGTAATTCTCCTTCAATCTTCTTTCAGACCGTCTGGCCTGAATCTTTGTTGATGTTCTGATGAGGTGCGACTGACGAATTCCGACTGTCTGGGTGCCCAGCTCACCTCGCTTTGCGTTCAGTTCGAAACTTGATCGCGCTCGGCGCGAATTACAGGAAGACGTTTTGTCGGGGGCATGGAAGGCGCAGCGCGCCCTCGCGAGCGACATATGATAAGAACAGCCTCAACGATGTCAAGTCGACCTCTGAGCGTCGTCCCTCCCGAGCCCATCACGGCGGAGGTGATTTCGTTCGACGGCACCCCGATTCACTACGACATCTACGACGCTCCCTCGGCCTCGACGATCGTGATCGTTCCGGGCTTCTGGCGCGATCGCAAACACGCGTCGATGCAGCGTCTCGCGCGTTTTTTCAATACCGACGGGTATCGAGTGGCGGTGATCGACGTGAGAGGTCACGGCGACAGCGGCGGCACCTACGGATTCAACCTGCACGAGCATCACGACGTCGCCGCCGTGTCGCACGATCTCATGGCGCGCGTCGGCACGACGTCGTCGCTGACGTTCGTCGGCTTCTCGTACGGCGGCTCGATCGCGATCTCCGCCGCCGCGCGTCACGAGCTGCCGATCGGATCGATGCTGCTCATCTCGGCGGTCGCCGACTTCGAGATGATCGCGCCGCGCGTGAATCCGTTCACGCTCCATCGCCACGTCGCGTTCTTCTCGCAGGCGCTGCGCAAGCCGCGCTTTTCGTGGGCGATGCGGAAGTCGTCGAAGATCCGCGCGCTCGATGACATGCGCGACGTGCACGTGCCGCTCTGCTTCATCCACGTGAAGAACGACTGGCTGATCGGCCACCGCCACTCGGTCGAACTGTACGAGGCCGCGAACGAGCCGAAGGAACTGCATCTCCTCGACATCGAAGGGAACTATCACGCCGACCGCATCTTCAGCGTCGCGTCGGATTCGATCGAGCCGATCGTGCGCGATTTCCTGCGACGCCACTGCG
>DATELS010000533.1:0-5097 GCA_035276365.1 Thermoanaerobaculia bacterium | reverse complement strand
CTCGGCGACCGGTACGACGACGGGATCGACGACGTTCACGATCACGAACACGGGCGGTCAGCCGCTCGTCATCAGCAACGTGGCCGTGGTGTCGAACACGAACGCAACCACGATCACGCCGTCTCCGACGTCGGTGACGATCGCGCCGCAGGGAAGCTCGACGTTCACCGTTACGGTCGATCCGGCGTCCGCGGCTCCGTTCGGTGGAACGATCCGCGTCAACTCCAACGATCCCGATACGCCGGCGCTCGACTTCTGCTTCACGGGCAACGGCACTTAGTCTCAGGTAGCGACGACAGCAACGAAAACCGCCCCGCTCGCGGGGCGGTTTTCGTCTGACGCGATTAGAATTCAGGTCCGCGAATGGCTCAGCCGGCGACGAATCCGAAAATCGAAGAGCTCCGGTTCAAGTTGAAGACGGATCCGAAGAGCCGTCTCTTCTACCAGCTCGCCGAGGAGCTGCGCAGAGCGGGACAGTTCGACGAGTCGGAGAAAGTGCTGCGCACCGGACTCACGACGTATCCCGCGTATCTCGCGGCGTGGGTGAGTCTCGGCCGCGTGCTGCGCGAGTTGAAGCACGATGAAGGCGCGGTCGATGCGCTGAACAAAGCGCTGCAACTCGATCCGGGCAACGTCGTCGCCGCGCGTCTCCTCGCCGACGCCTACCTCGCCCTCGGCGAGAAAGTCGAGGCGATCAAAAAGTACAAGCTCGTGCACGCGCTGTTGCCCTCGGATGAAACGCTGCAGCAGCAGATCGCCGATCTCGAGCGCGAGATCGAAGGAGGCTCGGCGCCGATCGCACTCGCGCCGGAGCCAGAGCCCGAGCCGGAGCCGCTCGCGGTAGCCGAGCCACAGCCAGAACCGGAACCCGAACCCATCGTCGCCGCCGCGCCGGTGTTCGAAGAAGAGTCGCCATTCGATCGCACCGTTCCGCCGTTCGCGGAGGCGGCGCAAGTCATCGAGGAGCGCGCGCGCATCGAAGAAGCAACCGGTGACGCGGAGCCGATGTCGTTCGCGCACGAGGAGAGTCCGTTCGAGGAGCCCGTGCAGAGCTTCAGCGCGGCTGCAGTCGAAGTCGAAGCGCCGCAAGGCATTCATCTCGCCGCCGCGCCGCTCGCGATGGAAGTGCCGGCGCCCGTCATCGACGATCTGCCGCCGCTCGATGCACCGATCGCCGCCGCGCCCGCGCCGTTCGAAGTCGAGCCGGAGCCCGTCGCGCCGCAGAACGATGCCGCGGACACGCTCACGATGGCCGATCTCTACGCGCGCCAGGGACTCGTCGACGACGCGCGCCACATCTACGAGAACATCCTCGCGCGCGATCCCGACAACGCGGACGTGCGCGCGAAGCTCGAGGCGATCTCGCCGCGCGCGAACCCAAAGGTCATGAAGCTCGAACGCTGGCTCGCGAAAGTGTCGAAGAGAGAGGTGGCGCGTGTTTAGAGACGTGCTGGCGGGTTTGCGCGAGCGCGTCGAAGGCGCGATCGCGGCGAGTCTCATCGGCCTCGACGGCATCGCGATCGAGACCGTCGGCCGCGGCGAAGCTCCTCTCGACGCCCTCGGCGCCGAGTTCGGAGGCTTCATCAAATCGATTCAGCACGCGAACACCGAGCTCGATACGGGCGAGGTCCTGCAGTTCTCGCTGGTGACGGAGAAATACATCACGTTTCTCTCCGAGGTCACGCCGGAGTACTACATCCTCCTCGTGCTCCGGCCGGACGGCAACTACGGCCGCGCGCGATTCGAGCTGTCGAAGGCGAAGTATTTGCTTCGCGATGAGTTGGTCTGAGAGGGGTAGCCATTGAATTTCAAAGAAATCCTGGAGCTCATCGACAAAGTCGCGGACAGCGGCATCTCCGCCGTCGAGGTGGAGCAGGCGGGGACGAAGGTGCGTATCGAGGGCAAGTCCTCGGAGAAGCACGTGTTCGTCACGGGCGCGGAGATGAAGAGCGAGTCGCACGCGATGCCCGCGATGCCGATGATCGCCGCGGTGTCGTCGCCGGAGTCGAAGAAGGAAGAAGAGAAGAAAGCGTCGGAGTCCGATCCGAGCATGCACATCCTCACGTCGCCGATCGTGGGGACGTTCTATCGCGCCGCCAGCCCCGAGTCCGGACCGTTCGTCGAAGTCGGCTCGCGCATCAAGAAGGGACAGGTGCTCTGCATCGTCGAGGCGATGAAGCTGATGAATGAGATCGAGTCGGACGTCGATGGCGTGATCGAGAAGATCTTCCCGTCGAATGCGCAGCCGGTCGAGTTCGGCGAGCCGCTGTTCACCATCAAGGTATAGTCCGCCGCATGTTTTCGAAAGTTCTGATCGCCAACCGCGGCGAGATCGCGCTTCGCGTCATCGCGGCGTGCAAGGAGATGGGGCTGAAGACGGTGGCCGTGCACTCCGAGGCCGACCGCGACTCGCTGCATGTCCGCTACGCCGATGACGACGTGTGCATCGGCCCGGCGGCATCGAAGCAGAGTTACCTCAGCATCTCCAGCATCATCGCCGCCGCCGAGATCACCGGCGCCGACGCGATTCATCCGGGCTACGGCTTCCTCTCCGAGAATCCGCACTTCGCGGAGATCGTCTCCGAGTGCGGACTCACGTTCATCGGACCGCCGGCCGAGGCGATTCGCTTGATGGGCGACAAGGCGCGTGCGCGCGAGACCGCGAAGAACGCGGGCGTGCCGATCATCCCCGGCAGCGAAGGCTCGGTGAAGAATGTCGACGACGCGCAGGACATCGCGAAGTCGATCGGCTTTCCCGTCATCCTGAAAGCGGCGGCGGGCGGCGGCGGACGCGGCATGCGCATCTGCTGGGAAGAGAGCGAGCTGCAGAATCAGTACGAGACGGCGCGCAACGAAGCGGAGCGCGCGTTCGGCGTGCCGGACGTGTACATCGAGAAGTATCTCGAGCGCCCGCGCCACATCGAGATTCAGGTCTTCGGCGACACGCACGGCCGCGTCGTCGCGCTCGGCGAGCGCGAATGCTCGATTCAGCGCCGCCATCAGAAGCTGATCGAGGAGTCGCCATCGCCCGCGCTCACCGACGAGCTGCGCGCGCGGATGCAGGATGCGGCGGTGAAGCTCTGCCAGGCCGTGAACTACGTCAACGCCGGCACGATCGAGTTCCTCTTCCAGGATGGCCAGTTCTATTTCATGGAGATGAACACGCGCATCCAGGTCGAGCACCCGGTGACGGAGGAAGTGACCGGCATCGATCTCGTGAAGGAGCAGTTGCGCGTCGCGGCGGGCGAGCCGCTGTCGGTGCCGCAGGGCGAGTTCCGCCTGCGCGGACACGCGATCGAGTTCCGCGTGAACGCGGAGGATCCCGTCACGTTCGCGCCGAGCCCCGGTAAGATTCGCGAGCTGCACATTCCGGGCGGACCGGGAGTGCGCGTCGACACGCACATCTATCGCGACTATGTCGTGCCTCCGCACTACGACTCGCTGCTGGCGAAGCTGATCGTGCGCGGCAAAGATCGCATGGATGCGATCGCGCGCGGACGTCGCGCGCTCGAGCAGTTCGTGCTCGAGGGCGTGAAGACGACGATCCCGCTGCATCGCGCGGTGCTGAACAACGAACAGTTCATCCGCGGGGACATCTCGACGCGCTTCATGGACCGCTTCTCTCTCTAGGTGTACCCTCTTCGCAGTCCTTCAGCATGAAAATCTACCTCGTCGGCTTCATGGGCTCGGGCAAGACGACTGTCGGCCGCGAGCTGGCGGCGCGCGTCGATGCGCCGTTCTTCGATCTCGACGAGCTGGTCGAGGCGTCGGAGAAGACGACGATCAAGGAAATCTTCGCGCTCCATGGAGAGCCGTACTTCCGCAAACGCGAGCGCGATATTCTTCGGTCCACGAAGAACCTCGACGCCGCGGTCGTCGCGACGGGCGGAGGAACGTTCACCTTCGATGAGAACATTCAGTTCATCCAGTCCGAGGGGATGTCGGTGTATCTGTCGGCGCCGTATGCGCTGCTGCGCTCGCGCGTCGCGCACAAGGCGTCCGACCGGCCGCTCTTCACGGATGATTTGTCGACGCACGAGCTCTACGCGAATCGCATCCGCTACTACCGCATGGCCGACCTGACGATCGAAGTGCGCGAGGAAGAGACGCCGGTCGAGATCGTGGAGCGTCTCGTGCTCGAGCTCCCGAAGAGCGTGCTCGAGTCGGCGCGCCGCACGGCGTGGAGGCGCGGGTGAGAGCGCTCGTCGTCAGCGATCTGCACGCGAACGCGGAGGCGCTGCGCGTGGTGTTCGCCAAAGTCCGCCGCAAGCGCTTCGACTCCGTCTTCTGCCTCGGCGACTTCGTCGGCTACGGCGCGCAGCCGAATCAAGTGCTCGACTCGATGCGCACGCTGCGCGGACGCAAGGTGTACATCCGCGGCAATCACGATCGCGTGGCGTCGGGACTCGACGATGCGAACGGATTCAATCAGGCCGCGAAGGCGGCTGCGCTGTGGACGCGCGAGCATCTCAGCGCGCCGAACCGCCGCTTCCTGCGCGACCTCAGCATCGGTCCGGTGATGCATCACGGCGTGCTGCTCTGCCACGGCTCGCCGTATGACGAGGACGAGTACGTGTTCAACGTGCATCACGCGGCGCAGGTGCTGTCGCTCTTTCCCGCGCCGATCATCCTGTTCGGTCACACGCATCTGCCCGCGGTGTTCTCGATCGACAAGGATTTCAACGTGAGCGGCTTCGCGGTGCGCGAGGACGCGACGGTGCGACTCGATCCGGGCAAGCGCTATCTGATCAATCCCGGCTCGGTCGGTCAGCCGCGCGATCGCAATCCCGATTCGTCGTTCGTCATCCTCGACACGGACAAGCGTACCGTCCAGTTCTTCCGCGTCGAGTACGACGTGCAGAAGACGCAGGCGTCGATTCTCAAGGCCGGGCTGCCGGAGATTCTCGCCAGCCGCCTGAGCTACGGCACGTAGCCAAATCAGGACGCGCCCTCCGCGAAACAGGACACGCGCGCGGCGGCCGCTGCAGCTAAGTCGTTGAATCCAAACGCGGAATACTCATCCGTACCGTGGCATGTCGGCCGCAACCGGAGCGCTCCCAGCCACTGCAGGAGAGACACCCATGAGAAAAGCCGCAC
>DATELS010000532.1:0-3608 GCA_035276365.1 Thermoanaerobaculia bacterium | reverse complement strand
CACGGATTCAATGCGGCAGCTCGCGTACATGTTCAACTGGCTCGCGATCGAGCTCCGGTTTCCGCCGAGCTACCGCTTCGCCGTCCGCTTCATGCATGACGCGGAGTACCGCGCATCGATCCTCGCGCGCGTCCCGGAACCGGAAGTCCGCTACTACTTCGAGAACTTCGACACGACGATCCCCCGCCAGACGCGGGACGGCTTCCTTCGGCGCGTGCAGTACGCCACGAGTTTCCCGCAGCTCCGGGCGTCCTACGTCCCGCCCGCGGATATTGAACGTCTTGGGCTCATCCGCGAGGCACCGATCACGCTCGCGAATACCGCCTGCACCACCGCGATGCCGAAGGCGCTCGGCTACGAGCGCGGCGCGTGGCAGACGACGGACTGCCTGTGCTCCGCACCGCGCCGCGACACGCGGCGGCCGAAGCAGCTCGTCATCGAAGAGGCAGCGGAGTTTTTGAAAGATCCCGATGCCGAGCACGCGGACGCGACGGCGGCCGGGCTCCGGACGCTGCGCTCGGTGAACATGGGGATCGTGCTCGCGGCGCAGGACTTCTCGAACGCGCTCCCTACGTCCGTTGTGCGAAACGTCTTGCTGAACACGTCCTGGATCGCGGGCTTCCGCGTCCGCGAGGACGCACAGATTTTCTGGCCGCACGTGGTCGCAGACCCTACGGACCGCCGTCCCGACAGCGCACCCCGCGACGGCTTCTTTCGGGATATGGCGAGCATGGCGCGGCAGCACTACATGCTGCTCGTGAAAGGCGAGCCGGCACTCCCGCTCCGTGCGCCGGACGTCGCCGACCCCTCGAAAGTCGCACGCGTCTCGGACGACGAGCTGGTCGACGTCTTTAACCGGGAGATCGCATCGAAATCGATGCTCCCGACGTCCACCGCGATGGACCTCATCGCGAAGTGGGAAGCGGAGGTCGTCGAGAAGGCGTCCGTTGCCCCGCCTCCCGCGAAGAAGAAGGGCAAGGCCGCGATCGGCAGCCTGGCCGATCTGAAGAAGTTCTTCACCGGAGACGACGAGGAGGCGGTATGAGCATGAAGCTCTTCGGCCGCGTCACGATCGCGCTCCTGTACGTGTTCGCGTCTCCCATCTACTTCGTGCAGTGGCTCCTCGGTGCATCGAAGGCGCTCAAGCGTGCGTCCGTACTTCGCACGGGCGTCGTGCCGTGTCCGCACTGTGGGTTCAGCAACAACGTGGACGCGCTCATGACCTGCCGCAGGTGCGGCACGACGGAGTTCGGCTCACGCCTCTACTGCACGGTCTGTAAGCAGGTCTCGAAGGCGTTCGCGTGCGACCGGTGCACCGCGACGATCAAGGTGCTGTGATGCGAACCGCCACCACGACGCTGTTCTCGATCTTGAGCGAGGAGAGGGCGCCTCGCTTCGGCTCATTTCCCTTCACCTCACTCCTATGTCCCACATTGGCAGTCCCGATTACGTCTGGCTTGTTCCCAAGGATTCCCCGCTTGGACGGCGCTTGTCGTTGTTCACGCCGGTCGGCCTGCGTGTGCTCGAACGGGAGTTCGCGAAGAAGTTCGTCGTCACACTCTCGATCACTGCGTCTGACGAGCCCGACGTGCGCCACGGCATCTACGTCGAGTTCCCTCGGTACGAGATCGCGTTCGATGCGCACGTGCTGCTGCTCGGCCACTTCGCCGCATTCGAACAGCTCGCGTTCCATACGGGCGCGCTCAACGCGCCCGAGCCGGAGTAACGCCCCTTCATCCCTTGCTCAGGCTGCGCTTGCCCCGCCGCGCGCCGCCGCACGAACGGCCTCGCAGCTCGTCGTTCGCACGCGTGCCGACGTCCTGACCGTGCACACCGGAACTGCTCCGTGCGCGCGGCGGGTGCAGACAGCGCCCTGGTCTAACTTCCTGCGCCGAAGCGTCCGGCGCTGCTTCTCGATTTCACTCTTGAGCGAAAGGAGGATGCCGTCACCGACCCGTTTCGTCCCGCACGCGCTGCTGTGCCCCCATTCAGTAATCCACACATGTATGACCGACACTATTCGCCGCGTTATCCCGACCGTCGATGACGACGGTAATCCCGTGGAGATCCCGTACACCGCGTGGGCCGACGTCAAGCTCATCGCAGAGGAGGAGTTTGGCGCTGACATCAGCTTCCACCTCCATGAGGAGCCGGGCTTCTACCACGGCTTCCCGTACGTGCCCTTCGCGCACTACTCCATCGAAGTCACGCTGGAATCGGAACTCGTCGAGCCGTTCAAGGCGCGCATCAACCCGCTCGTGAACGAGACCATCGAACGTCATACACAGCAGCTCCAAGTGCCGGCGGAGAGGTAACCGATGTCGGCATCCATCACCACGCTCAAGCTGCACGCGACCTCGCCGGCGACGGCGGGCGCGCGAACGTTCGCGGCCGTCCTGCCGTTTGCCATTGGCACCGCAGCACGGCGCGATTCAACGGGAGCGCACCCGCCCACCTGGCGAGGTCGCGGCGCAGTCTTTCCCTTCGTTTCTGATCTTGCTTGGCCGAGAGCCAAGCCTGTGGACATCGCACCGCGCGACTTCCTAACCCTCGCGCTTATGCGACAAATGACGCACGTCGACATCCTTGTCCCGCTCGCGGACAACGATGGCGATGCTTTCCCGCAATCAGCATTCACCACGCTCGAGCACCTCTTCACGGAACTCTGCGGCGGCTTCACGCGCCGTGGAGACGTGGAGGGGGCATGGCGCTCGCCGGAGACCGGCGAAGTCATGCGCGACCGATCCCGATCCTACGTCGTGACACTCCCTGTGGAGGAGGCAGAGGAGCAGATCGCACGGATCGAGTCCTTCATCCGAAGGTTCTTCCGCCAGGAGGCGGCGTTTCTCGAACTCTCTGACACGCGGGCGACGGTGTTCTAATGGCAGACCTCTCGTACCAAGCAGGCGACTTCTCCGCGCCACTCCGTTCGAACGACGCTCCGGACCCGAGCCGTCCATTGGAACTGCTCGTCTCGGATCGACCCATCGGGACAACGGAGTGGCCCGGCGATCGTCGTCGCGGTGTTGATCCGCGCGACGCAGCGGTCAGTCCGCGCGACGTGGACGCCCTGCGGTTCATCGGCCGCGCGGGCGAGCTCGCGCAGTATCAGCTGCATGAAGGCGTGTTCGGTGCCGTGAGCGAAGTCGTCGTGTCGCGCTTCGTGCGGCGCGCCGTGAAGCGCGAGCTCATCGTCACCTCGCGCTGGAGAGGCATCGGGATCAACCGGCTGCGGCTCACGTCGCGGGGGCGTTCGCTCCTCATCGCGAATGGCGTCGATGCCAGCGAGATCTTCGTGCCGCGCACGCCGATCGCGGAAGGCCACATCGAGCACCAGCTCTGGATCATCGACGCGCTCATCGTCCTTGGCCACGCCGCACGCACGCCGGACCTCTTGCTCCCTGCATGGGCGCTCCAGCGCCGGTTCGACCCACGACCCATCGCGATCCCGGACGTGCTGGCCTCGTTCACCGAGCCAGCCGACAAGCCGGCGCTGCTCCTCGGGGTCGAGATCGATCGCGGTTCTGAGCGTCTGAATGCCGTCTTCCTTCCTAAGCTCGAGAAGCTGTGCGCCGTGCTGTCCGGCTGGGCGGGCGACGCGAGCGCGG
>DATELS010000531.1:0-3706 GCA_035276365.1 Thermoanaerobaculia bacterium | reverse complement strand
CGGCGGCAAGGAGACGTTCATCCGCCGGTACGTCTCCGCCGACAAGCAGCGCCTGATCGACGCGGCGAAGAAGATCGAGTTCGACTTCGACGACTACGACTGGGACCTCAACGACTGGCGTCGCTGACACGCGCGAACGATTCTTGCAGTCCGGTACACTCGCCCGATGGTAGCGAAGGCTCACTCCGAGAAGATCCCTGTCGCTCCGGCGCGCGACTCCGTCGCGGCGGCCGAGGTGTCGCTGTACCGGAATGTGTTGAAGATCCGGAACGAGCATCATCTCGAAAGCCTCGGCATCTCGTTTTATGACGCGGAGACCACGATTCAGTGGTCGTACAACGCCGACACCTGGTTCCACGCCGCGTCGACGATGAAGCTCGCGGTGCTCCTCGGCGTGTTCCGGCAGATCGATCGCGGCGATCTCGCGCTCGATGCGCAGGTGCACGTGCGCAATCGCTTCACGAGCATCGTCAACCAGGAGCCGTACATGCTCGACCTCGGCCGCGACGCCGATCCCGACGTCTACGGCCACCTCGGCAAAACGCTGAGCGTGCGCGAGCTGTCGTACTGGATGATCACGAAGTCGAGCAATCTCGCGACGAATTTGCTCGTCGACGTCGTCGGCATTCCGACGATTCAACTCGCGCTCGACGAGCTCGAGATCGACGGCGTGAAAGTGCTGCGCGGCGTCGAGGACGGACGCGCGTTCGACGCGGGTCTCAACAACGAAGTGACCGCGAACGGATTGCTCAAGCTTCTGCGACTCATCGCGGAAGGCAAGGCGTACTCGCAGAAGGCGTGCAACGAAATGCTCGACATCCTGCTCGATCAGCAGTACCGCAGCGGCATCCCCGCGGGCTTGCCGAAGGCGGCGCGCGTCGCGCACAAGACGGGGAACATCTCGACGGTCCATCACGACGCGGGTATCGTGTACCTCGACGGGCGGAAGCCGTACGTGCTGGTCATCCTCACGCAGTTCCCGGCGGAGAACGGCCGCGGAACGGCGGTGGCGGATGTCTCGCGCGACATCTTCCACACGCTCGCCGGAAGTTCGTATGAGTCGTGAGGAGCAGGACATTCAGGGACTGAAAGTCGTCGACGCGTTCGATCTCGACGATGAGGTGCGCTCGATTCTGAAGCCGGGCGAGATGGTGCGCGACGCGCAGGGCCGCCGCCATCGACTGCCGCGCTATTTCTACGAGATCCCGTCGCACGAGATGGCGCTGGAGACGCGCCTGACGACGCACTTCGGACTCAATGAGTTCATCCTCAACGATCTGAAGGAAGCGCCGCGGCTGCAGCAGTTCCCGCGCTACGTGCCGTGCGCGGTGCGCATCCTCGCGTTCTATCTCGAACAGTTCCGCACGGCGGTGGGCGCGTCGGTGCACATCGCGGTGAACGGCGCGTACCGGTCGCCATCGCACAAGATGGCGCACAACGCGACGCCGCACATGTGGGGCACGGCCGCGGACATCTACCGCATCGGCTCGTCGATCCTGAAGACGAAGGAAGCGATCGAGAAGTACAACGAGATCGCGGAAGAAATGAGCGACGACGTCACGGTGCTGCCCTACGGCCCCGTGACCGGCCGCAACGCCGACGACCACGTCCACCTCGACCTCGGCTACCTCACGCACATCCCACGCGAGATCAGCGAAGACCGCATGGAACAGCCGCAGGAAAACCGTCCGAGATTCGCGTTCGAGGACCGCCGCCGCAAGGAACGCCGCGCGCCGGTAGCCACGGCCTCGCAGGAGTGAGGATGAATCACCGCGCGCACGGCCGTCGCATCACCTCCGCCGACGACGCGCTGCGGCAGGAAGTCGAAGACGCACGCGCCGCAACGCCGCAAGAACGCATGACGGCGCTGATCGCTCTTCTCGACGCGGCCTACGAGCTCTGGGCCATGAGAGGATTGGCGCGTGACGAGGGACTTTGCCGATTTCCTCGCGTCACTCAACAGCGAAGGCGTGGCCTATGTCGTGATCGGGGGGATGGCGGTGCTGGCGCACATCCCGTATCGAACGACGCGTGATCTCGACGTGCTGATCGAGCCGACGATCGAGAACGCGCGCAAGCGGCGTGGAATGGAACGACGTTTGGCGCGGACGCATCGCCGGAGAATTCCTCGGCGTGCCCACTTCTTTCGCCGGCGTGGATGAATTGATCCGCATGAAGCGCGCGACTGGAAATGCGGAGAAAGATCTGCCCGACGTTCGCCGGCTCGAAGCGCTGAAAGAAAACTCCAACGGTTAGCGCGCGGTGCGCGCGACGTCCGCGGGATTCTTCTTCTCCCCGTCGATGGAGTAGTTGAGTTTGCGCATCGTGGCCTCGTCGAATGCGTTCTTCAGTGACTCGAGCGCGGCGGGGGCGGCGGCGCATTTTTCGGCGAGGTCGTTGCGGGAAACGATCACGGCGTCGTAGGGCGGGAAGAAGCGACGGTCGTCTTCGAGCACGACTAGATCGAGCGCGGCGATCAAGCCATCCGTCGAGTTGCCGGCGATGAGATCGATCTCGCCGCTCGCCAGCGCGCGATACGTCAGGCCGAGGTCCATCGTGCGCGGCGGTTGTGTGAATGCGAGCGCGTAATGCTTCTGCAAGCCGTTCCAGCCATCGGGACGCTCCACGAACTCGTATCCGAAACCGGGACGAAACGTCGACGTCACGCGCGCGAGGTCGGAGATCTTCTTTAGCCCTAATTTCTGCGCGTCCGCGCGACGCACGATCATCGCGAACGTGTTCTCGAATCCGAGCGGCGGTCCCCAGCGCAGTCCGCGCTTCACGTACTCGCGCGCGACGTCCGTCATCACCGCGTTGCGATCGTTGCTCGGCGGGCGATGCAGAATCGCGGTGAGCGCCGTGCCGGAATACTCGGGATAGACATCGAGCGAGCCTCCCGTGATCGCCTTGTCGCACACGAGCGTGCCGCCGAGGTCGAGCTTGCGCGTGACGGTGCAGCCGCGGGACTCGAGACGCTGCGCGATGATCTCGCCGAGGAGCACCGACTCGGTGAAGTTCTTCGAGCCGACGACGATCGCCTCTTTCTTCGCGCATGCAACCGCGAACAACACGACAACAGCGAGAGCACGCCTCATCGCGTCATTGTAAGGAAGCGGCGCTCCAGCGCGCCGAAGCCGAGATCCGCGAGGAGCGCGAGCAGCGCGGCGGGAACGGCGCCGCCGAGGATCCGCGTCGAGTCGACCATCGCTACGCCGCGAAAGATCAGCGTGCCCAGACCGCCGCCGCCCACCGCCGCGCCGATCGTCGCCACGCCGATCGCCAGCACCGTCGCGATGCGCAGTCCCGCGAAGATCGACGGCAATGCCAGCGGCAACTCCACTTGCATCAGCCGCTGCCGATCCGTCATCCCCATCACCATCGCCGCCTCGCGAATCAGCGGATCGACGCCTTCGATCCCCGTCACCGTGTTGCGCACGATCGGCAGCAGCGAATAGAGGATCAGCGCGACGATCGCCGTGCGCATGCCGATGCCGCCGAGGAATGGGAGAGGGATGAGGAATCCGAAGAGCGCGAGCGACGGGATCGTCTGAATCACGTCGACGATGCGCAGCACGACGCGACCGGTGCGCCGGCGTCGCACGCAGGCGATGCCGAGGGGGATGCCGATCGCGGTCGCGACGACGACGGAGATCGCGACGATCGCGACGTGCTGCGCGGTCGCGCGACGAATCTCATTCCACATTGC
>DATELS010000530.1:0-10357 GCA_035276365.1 Thermoanaerobaculia bacterium | reverse complement strand
GACTCACCGGCGATTATTCAATCGCCGCGAGCGCATTTTCCACTTCGTCGATCACGTAATCCGGCGTGGATGAGCCCGCGGTCAATCCTATGACGCGCGCACCGTCCAGCCAGTTTCGCTCGATGTCGTCCGCGCCCTGGATGAGGTACGACGGCTTGGCCTCGCGACAGATCTCCCACAGGTGCTTCGTGTTCGCGCTCTTCCTTCCGCCGATGACGAGAATGACGTCGACCTCGGGATCCTGCGCGAGCACGCGCGCCGCGTCCTGATTCTCTTTCGTCGCGTAGCAGATGGTGTCGCCGCGCTCGACGAGCTTCGCGCGACGCTCGATCGTCTGCACGACGTTCTCGAAGTCGTCGGCGTTGAGCGTCGTCTGATAGAAGATCTTGATCTTGTCGTACCGCGACCAGTCGATCGACTCGGCTTCTTCGATCGTGGAGACGATGTGGTACGTCTCGGGATCGAGGTCGTTCGTGTAGCCGATGACCTCGCGATGTTTGGGATCGCCGATGAAGACCTGGTGATATCCGTTCGCGAGCGCCTGCTTGGCCTCGCGATGGATGTCGTAGACGAACTTGCAGGTGGTGTCGAGGATCTGCAGCCCGCGGTCTTTCGCCGCATCGTGATACGACGGCGGCACGCCATGCGCGGAGAAGACGATGGTTGGCTCTTCGACGGCCGCGATGTCGTGCACGGTGCGGACGCCGAGGCGCTCCATCTCCTCGACGACGCGCTCGTTGTGCACGACCTGCCCGAGTATCGCCCCGCGCTCCCCCTTCGCCGCAAACCGCTTCACCTTCAAATCCGCGATGCGGACCCCGGAACAGAAGCCGTACTTGGCCGCGCGTTTCACTTTCATCGCAGGAGGCAAACGCGGCGGGCGGATGGAACATTCTGGAGGGAGATGGTCACTTCCACGATTCCCAGATGCGCACGCGTCCCGGCTCGACGATCCAGATCCGGCCCGTAAGCTCCTCGACGCCCACGTGTGAAATCGCTTGCTCCAAGAGAAGCCGAATCATCGTGATCGACGGCACGGGTACGCGCAGGACGATGATCCCTGCGGATTCGTTTGGAGGAAATCGAAGCGGATCCGAGAAGTCCAGATCGAGGGTGACGAGGCAGCGTTTCTCGCGCAATGCCGCGGCGAACACGTCTTCATCGTTCGCGCCGCCGAGCCGTTCGTCGCGAACGGTCTCCGCATCGTGACCGATAGTCGCCAGCCAACGCGCGAGACGCGGGTCGAGATTCTCGTCGAGCTTGAAGCGCATGCGACTACGATCCGACAGCCGTCGGAATCACGCGCTCGCGCGTCACTTCCGCCGCGTAAGCGAGCGCCGCTTTGATGTCGTCGGCAACGAGAGACGGGTACGCCTCGAGGATCTCTTCTTCCGACGTGCCGGCCGCGAGGTTCTCGATGATGAGCGCGACCCAGATGCGCGTGCCGCGGATCCGCGGCTTGCCGAAGCAAATTTCCGGATCGATCGAGATGCGTTGCAGCAGGTCTTCGCGTGTCATCGCCTACTCACGGTGTTATACGCCAAATCGCCGATCCGCGTCGGCTACTATCCCCGCGTGTCCCCCGCCTCGCCCTTGTTCACGCGACGCTTCGTCTCGCTCTGGCTCTTCCAGTTCGGGACGTTCTTCTCCGCGTTTCAGCTCTTTCCGGTCATTCCGCTGCACATCGTCGACCTCGGCGGGAGCAAGGGGACGGCGGGGCTCTTCCTCTTCGTCTACACCATCGCCAGCGCGTTCGCGGCGCCGGTGATGGGAACCGTTGCGGATCATGTCGGGCGGCGGCGGATGCTCATCATCGCCTCGCTGCTCTTCGTCGTCTTCTCCATCTTGTATGGCGTCGTGCCGTGGCTGCCGATCGTGCTGCTGATCGGACTCGTGCACGGCGCGATCTGGTCGTCGCTCCTCTCCTCCGCCAGCGCGCTCATGACCGACTTCATCCCCGTCGAGCGCCGCACGCAGGGACTCGCGTACTGGGGACTCGCATCGACGGCTGCCATCTCCATCGCTCCTGCCGTCGGCATGCACATCTATCCCCTCGGCTGGTTCGCGCTGTGCGCGGAGATCGCGACGCTCTCCGCAATCATGGCCATCTGGGCGCTGCGCATCCCGAGCGGTGCGATGCGCGCGACGAACGCGCCGCTGCCGCGCGCGTCTGAGTTGTGGGACTGGAGCGTCGTGCGCACGACGCTCTCGCTCGCGGTCACGTCGTTCGGCTACGGCGGCGTGACGAGCTGCGTCGCGCTGCTCTCGCGCGAGCGCGGCGTGAAGCCGGAGTCGCTCTTCTTCACCGTCTTCTGCGTGACGATCATCGTCATCCGCATCTTCACCTCCCACCTCGGCGATCGCTACGGGATGAAGGTCCTGCTCTATCCCGCGCTCGTCGCGATGCCGCTCGCGTTCACGATGCTCGCGTTCGCGCACGACCGCGCGCAGATGATCCTCGCCGGCATCCTCTTCGGCATCGGCCTCGGCAACTCGTTTCCCGCGTTCATGACCTTCGTCGTGCAGCACACGGACGAGCAGCGCCGCGGGCGGACCTTCGGCAGCGTCATCCTCGCCTTCGACACCGGCATCGGTCTCGGCTCGCTCGTCATCGCGTACATCGGCGGCCACGCAGGATTCGCGACCGCGTTCATCGTCGCGGCCGCGCTGAGCTGTCTCGCGATCCCGATCTTCGTCGTCACGTCGCGGCAGCTCGCGCGTGGCACCGCCGTTGCTGCTCCGGCCGAGCATGGCTGAACCCGAGGACAACAACAGCGATCACGTCGAGCGTCACGTCGTCTATGAAACCGTGAGCTCCAGCTCCACGAAAGGGAGCGCGATCACGATCATCGTCGTGATCGTGATCGCACTGGCGTTGATCGCCTGGATCGTGATGCAGATGCGCTGACGCGCGACGCGCGCCGCTACTGCTTCGCCTTCCGCACCCGCAGCGTCGCGGAGCCGAGGTCGAGCTCCGACGACTTGATCACTTCCACGTCCGGGTACTGCTTCTTCAGCGGCTCGAGAAACTTGCTCGCGTCGCCGACCACCACCACGCTCACATCGCGGCCGAGGTTCGAGGCGGCGAACTTGCGGACATCCTCCGCCGTGACCGCCTGCACGCTGCTGATGTAGCGGTTGATGTCGCTCAGCGGCAGACCGTACAGCGCGAGTGTCGAGATGCGTCCGACGATTCCGCTCGTCGTCTCCAGCGACTGCGCGAAGCCGCCGATCAGCGCGGCCTTGCGCGGCGTCAGCTCGCTTTCCGGCGCGTCCGCGGCCGACAACTGACTCAGCTCGCCGACCACGATCCCGACCACTTCGGCCGCCGATTCATTCTTCGTCTCCGTGCGCGCGGTGAACGGACCGACGTCCGCGCGCGCCGTGAACGAGCTGCCGGCACCGTAGCTGAGACCGCGCTTGATGCGCACTTCCTGATTGAGCCGCGACGAGTAGCCGGCGCCGAGGACGGAGTTCATCACGATCGCGCGATAGAACGCCGGATCGACGCGACGGATCCCGGGACGACCAACGACCACCGCCGCCTGTCCCGCATCCGGCATGTCGACCACGACGACGCGCGGCTTCGGCAGCGCCGGCGCAGCGGTCTTCGTCGATGACGATGCGGTCGCCGTCGACTTCCACCCACCGAACAGATTCTGCGCGAGCGAGAACACATCCTCTTCCTTCACGTCGCCCGCGAGCACGAGCACGGCGTTGTCTGGACGGAAGTACGCGCGATGAAACTTCACGAGATCGTCGCGCGTGATCTTCGCCAGCGACGCGGGAGTGCCTTCGAGATTCGCACCGTACGGCGCGTCGCCGAAGATCAGCCGCGACGCCACGACTCCCGCGAGGGTGCGCGGCTGCGCGAGATTCGCCTGCAGCGCATCGATTGCCTGCGCGCGCTCGCGATCGAGCTCCTCTTTCGCGAACGTCGGATTGCGCACGACGTCCGCCACGTACTCCATCGCCTTCGGCAGATTCGACGACATCGTGCTCACGTCGATGTTCATCGCGTCCCAGTCGGCTTCACTCGACAGCGTCGCGCCGAGGGCTTCGACGCCGCGCGCGATCTGCTCCGCGGACTTCGTCTTCGTCCCCTTCGTCAGCACCGTCGCCGTCATCGACGCCACGCCTTCGCGTCCGCGCGGATCGGCGGCGCCGCCGGTCTTCACCATCACGCTCGCCGCGACGAGCGGCAGATCATGCTTCGGCACCACGATCACGCGCAGCCCGTTCGCGAGCGTCTTCTCCACCGGCTGCGGCAGCTTCGCCTCGCGGGGCGCGGCGGGCGGTGGAGGCGTCTGTTGCGCGAAGAGCGATGCGGCGCACAGCAGAGTCAGAACGAGTCGCTTCATTTCGCACCCTTCTTCGATTCGTCGAGATACGTGATCACTACCGCCTTGCCGTCGATCAGATACTTCTTCACGACGCGTTGGATGTCCGCGCTCGTCACGGTCTGCACTTTCGCCAGTCCGCTGTTGATCGCGCTCGCGTCGTGCTGCAGCATCAGCGCCTCGCCGAGGGTGAACGCCTTGCCGTTGCTCGTCTCGCGCTCGCGCAGCGCGCCCGTGACGATCAGATTCTTCGCCTTCTCCAGCTCCGCCGCGGTCGCACCCTTCTCGGCGAGCGACGCGATCTCGTCGCGAATCACCTTCTCCGCTTCCGCGGGCTGATGCTCGCTGCCGAGGATCGCGACGGACGAGAAGAGGCCGAGGTCTTCGCGGAGATCGGCGTCGGAGAATGTTTCGACTGCGATCTGTCCGCGCACCAGCTTCTCTTGCAACCGCGACGACTCGCCTTCCGACAGAATCGTCGCCGCGACGTGCAGCGGAATCGCGTCCGCGTGCGCGGCGGACGGCGCGAGCCACGTCAGCGCGACCGCGGGCAGCGGCACGTTCGGCGCGTACTCCGTCACGCGCTTTTCCTCCGCGCGCGCCGGCTCTT
This sequence comes from Thermoanaerobaculia bacterium, assembly GCA_035276365.1. Lineage (GTDB taxonomy): Bacteria > Acidobacteriota > Thermoanaerobaculia > Gp7-AA8 > Gp7-AA8 > QHVT01. The sequence continues at coordinate 5,407 of DATELS010000530.1, read as the reverse complement.
CGACGTTCACTCGCGGCACCGCGGACTCCGGCTTCGCGACCGGCGTGAAGTACTTGTCCACCCATCCGTCGAGCTGCTGCTGATCGAAGTCGCCGACCACGATCAGCACCGCGTTATCGGGGCGATAGAACGTCGAGTGAAACTGGCGGACGTCATCGATCGTCGCCGCGTCGAGGTTCTCGATGCTGCCGATGCCCGGCCGCTTGTACGGATGCTTCACGTACGAGTTGACCGGAATCGCATTGAACAAGCGTCCGTACGGCGGCGACAGCACGCGATAGCGATACTCCTCTTTGACGACGTCGCGCTCGCTCTTGAAGTTCGCGTCGTCGACGTTGAGCGATCCCATGCGATCGGCTTCCGCCCACAGCAGCGTCTCCAGGTAATTCGATGGTACGACTTCGTAGTAAGCCGTCGTGTCGTCCATCGTCGTCGCGTTGTTGTACCCGCCGACGTCCTCCGTCAGCCGGTCGAACATCTCCGAGGGCATGTTCTTCGTGCTCTTGAACATGATGTGCTCGAAGAGATGCGCGAACCCGCTCCGCCCCTCGGGATCGTCCTTCGATCCGACGTCGTACCAGACGTGAATCGCGACCGTGGGCGTGGCGCGGTCCTGCACCGAATACACCTCGAGCCCGTTCGGGAGCGTGCGGTGTTTGTAGGCGACCGGAGGAATCGTGGCGGCATGCGCGGCCGCCGTCAGAAGCAGAACGAGAAAGAGCTTTCGCATGGCGCGGATCATAGCCCGCGCGCATGCACGATTCCGCAACAATGCAGCTAGTGGACGGGAACGATCCCGCCGCGTTGAAACACGATCGTCATATCCGCCTTGCGCGGACCGTCGTCGCGGCGGTGGATCGTCAGCGTGTGGCCGTCTTTGCTGAGCGTCCAGTCCTCGTGAATGATGCCGCGCACGGGCTCGCCGTTCATCGGCAGCTCGCGTGTGATCGTCAGTTGCAGCACGCCGGCCTCGCCCACTTTTGCCTGCAAGGTTGTGGGCACCGGACGCGGCCCGTCGGGCGTCATGATCGATGTCTCCGTCTTCGTCTCCGAGCCGTCGAGCGCGTATGTGAACGACTGCTCGTACGTCGGCATCTCGCTGTTCTCGATGCGCACGGACGTCGTGAGCTGCTTCGCGTTCTGCTTCACGTTCAGCGTCCAGTGCGTGACCTTTTCGAACATGCGTGGCATGTCCGTCGAAGAGGATGCGTCGTACACCCACTCGCCGGAGTAGTCCGGCAGCGTGGCGGCGGAAAGAGGCAGCGCGAACAGAGCGAGGGCGATCAGTGCGTTCTTCATCGACGTGTACTACGCGCGAAACGCGTCGCGGTTCCCGTTACTCGTAACGCAGCGCCTCGACCGGATTCAACTCCGCGGCGCGCGCGGCGGGATAAATCCCCGACACGAGTCCGACGCTGATCGACACACCCGTCGAAAGAATCAGCGACGAGATCGTGATCACCGTCGGCCAACCCGCGTACGCCGCGACGACGCGCGCCAGCACGACGCCGATGATGATCCCCGCGACACCTCCGATGAAGCTGATCGCGAACGACTCGATGACGAACTGCGCGCGGATGTCGCGGCGCGTCGCGCCGATCGCGCGGCGCACGCCGATCTCGCGCGTGCGCTCGAGCACACTGGCAAGCATGATGTTCATGATGCCGATGCCGCCGACGAGCAGCGAGATGCCGGCGATCGATCCCATGACGATGTTGAAGATGCGCTGCGTCTGCCGGCTCTGCTCCAGCAACGCCTCGGGGATCACGACTTCGTAGTCGTCCGCGCCGCCGTGCAGTCGCTGCAACAGCGGCTCGATCACCTGCGCGGTGCGTCGCGTCGACACGCCTTCCTTCACCGTCACGAGCAGCTCATCGACCGGCGCGTCGAGCGGATCGCGATCGAACTTGCGCATCGCCGTGCTCACGGGAAGCCAGATCTCCTTCGCCGTCGAATGCGTCGCCGCGCTGCTCGACGATGACGACGGCGCGGGATCGTTCGCGAGCACGCCCACGACCTCCAGCCACACGTCATTCACCTTGAGCTGCTTGCCGATCACATCGCCGTAGCCGAAGAGATTGCGGCGGATCTCCTGTCCGATCACACACACCTGCGCGTGCTCGTTCTCGTCGCGCGCGTCGAAGAAGCGTCCCTGCGCGAGTCCGACGTCCGCGACCTCGCGATAGCGCCACGACACGCCGAACACCTTCCCCTTCGCCTTCGCGCCGGGCGCCATGATCTTGTACGGCTTCACTTCGACGCGCGGCAAAACGCGCTCAACGTTCGGAACCGCTTCGAGAATGGCCTCGCCGTCGCGCAGCGAAACGCCGAGCGATTTCTTGCGCAGCTCCGCGCGATCCTCGGGCTTCACTTCCTTCGCGCGCACGATCACGTTGCGCAGTCCGAGGCGGCCGATCGCCTCGAGCGCTTTTTGTTCCGCGCCCGCGCCGATCGACAGCATCGCGATCACCGCGCCGACGCCGAAGATCATGCCCAGCATCGTCAGCGACGTGCGCATCTTGTGGCGGCCGAGGTTCGAGAACGCGGTGAGGAAAGTCTCGTCGTTCTTCATGATGACGCCGTGCGCGACTCGCGCTCCTTCGTCGGATCTTCCAGCGCGATCTCGTCGTCTTTCTTCAAGCCCTTGGTGACGACCACGCGTCCCGCGCTCGACGAGCCGATCGTCACTTCCACCGGCTCGAACTTCGATCCCGCTCGCTTGTAGACGAGGCGCTTGCCTTCTTTTTCGAAGAGCGCCTGACGCGGGATCGCCACCGCGTTCGCCTGATTCTCCACTTCGAGAATCGCGCGGACGCGCGCGCCGGGCTTCATCAGCGCGGGATTCGTTTTCTCGAGTTGCACCGTCACGCCGAAGTACTGCACGGGATGTTTGGGGATGCGCGGGCGCGCCACTTTGTCCACGGACTTCACCTTGCCGGTGAACGTCGCGCGCGGATCGGCTTCGAGGAAGAGCGTCGCCTTCTGTCCGACCGCGAGTCCCGCCGCATCCGCCTCGAGCACGAATACCTCGGCCTGCATCGACGCGAGGTCCGGGATCTCGCCCATCGGTTGCCCGCGCCACATGGAGTCGCCGACGCGCACCGTGTCGCCGCGCCAGTTGCGCGACAGGACGAGGATGCCGTCGTGCGGCGCGACGACTTGCAGCGCCTGCAGACCTTCCTCCGCCTGCTTGATCTTCAGTCCCGCCTTGCGGTCTTCGATCGACAGGAGATCGCGCTCGACGCGCGCGAGATTCGAGCGGATGCCGAGGACTTCTTCGGCGTGCAGCTTGCGGCTGCCGGCGAGATCCTGATCGACCTCGGACTCGATGCGCATGTAGCGCGAGAACACTTCCGCGTCCTGGAACTGGAAGCGCTTCGCCGCATCGAGCTCGCTCTGCGCGAGACGCGCGTCGCGGCGCAGGTTCGTGCTCGTCGCGGTGGCCGAGGAGTTCGTCTTCACGAGCTTGTTCGACGCGGTCGCGCGATCTTCGCGTCCGGTCAGCAGCAGGTTCTCGAACTCGGTCGCGTCGAAGCGGACGATCACGTCGCCTTTGTGCAGGAGCGAGCCGTCCTCCGCCATCCACGACACCTTCAGCGGACGCTCCGCGTTTTGCGGCGCGGTGATCGGCGTCGCCTTCACGGCCTTGAGCGTGCCTTCCGCGCCGACGCGACGCGAGAACGTCGTCGGCTCGACTTTGTACGTCGCGATGTCATCGGACTGCGAGCACGCGCACAGGAAGAGCGCGACTGCGATCAGCGCGCGCCTCAAGACTTCTTCTCCTCTTCTTCTTCCTTCGCCACGAGCACGCGATCGCCGGGCGCGAGTCCGCTCAGCACTTCGACGAACTTGTCGTTCTCGCGGCCGAGGCGGACGGGAACCTGTTCGACGGACATTGAGCCGCGGCGCCACGCGAACGGACCGCTCGTACCCGCGAACACAGCCTCGCGCGGAATGATCACCGCGTTCTTCACGCGTCCCAATTCGATCGTGCCCTGGAAGCGCATGCCGGGACGCATCTTCGCGGGATCGGTCTTGTCGAGCGCGATGTCGACGCGCAGCACTTTTAGCGGATCCTGCGTGCCGCGTTTCTTCTGCACCGTGCGGCCGGCGCTCGTGACCGTGCCGTGGAATTCGTCGTCAGGATGCGCGTCGAGGCGCAGGGTGACGCGCTGTCCGACCGACACGCGACCCGCGTCGACTTCATCGACCTCGCCCTCGGCTTTCATGCGCGTGAGGTCGGGGATCTCGACGACTTTCTCCGCCTTCCACGTGCTGTCGCCGATCTTCTTCTTCTCGCCGCGGAAGCTCGTCGCGTAGACGACGGTGCCGTCGCGCGGCGCGAGCACCATCATCTGGCGAATCGCATCCTGCGTTTCCCGCACGACCGTCTCCGCCTCGGCGCGTTTGCTCTGGAGGAGATTGATGCGCGCCGCCGCGGCCTGTTCGAGCGCGGTGAGTCGCGCGCGGATCGCGTTCGTCTCGCGCTTCGTGACCGCGAAGTCGATCTCCGCCGCTTTGCGCTCGGTGATCGAGGAGATGTCGGCGGGCGTGTCGAGCTTCAGCGATGCCTTGCGTAACCGCGCCTCGGCTTCCGCGAGTCGCAGCCGTTCGTCTTTCGTCTGCAGCGCGAGATCGTTGCGCTCTTTCTCGATCTGCTTGCGCGCCTCGTCCGCCTCGGCGGTTTTCTCATCGAGACGACGTTGCAGTTCGCTTGTGTCGAAGCCGAGGACCGGCTGGCCTTTGTGGACTTCGGCGCCTTCGGGCGCGAGCATCGAGATCTTGAAGTCCCACACGTCGGTCAGCGGTGGAGGTCCGAGGGAGTCGGAGCGGATGGAGGCGAGCGTGCCGATGACTTCGAAGCCCGTCACGAGATCGCCGCGCGTCGCGCGCACCCACTCGCCCTGCCGATCCGCGGCGAGCTTGTTGCGCAGCGTCCAGCCGCCGAAGACGAAGAGCGCGACGGCGGCGATGGGCAGGAGGACGCGGTTGCGCATCTTAGCCATGCCGCACCTCCACCACCGGCGCGAGCTTCTCGCCTTCCTCGATGCCGCTGACGATGCACTCCTGCGCGTTGCACACGCCGACCTTCAGATCCTTCATCTCGCCGGACGCGAGCTTCACGCGCGGCGACTTGCCGGAGAAGTCGAGCGCGGCGCGCGGCGCGAGCAGCGTCTGCGCGCGCGACTCGCGTCGCACGACCACACGCGCGGAGAGGCCGGGTCGCATGCGCTGCGTGTCGAGTCGATCGAGATCGACGAGCACGTCGAACTGGCGTCGCAGCGACTGGCGCTTGCTCTCCTGCGCCACCGCGGAGATGGCGAGGATGCGGCCGGTGTAGACGACGTTCGGATAGCCGTCGAGCGTGACCGATGCGCGCATGCCCGGCGCGATCTTGCCGTCATCG
>DATELS010000529.1:0-2282 GCA_035276365.1 Thermoanaerobaculia bacterium | reverse complement strand
GTCGTCGAAGTAGCGGAGCTTCTCGGCGCGGACGGCGAAGGCCGGTTTGTTCTCGTGTTCGCGGGACCAGCGGAGCGACAGCGTTTGCACACTCGCGTGCGTTCGCAATGCGGAGGCTGCGCGGAGAAGCTCGCGGCGTTCGCCGAGTAATGCGAGCGTGGTCGTGCCGAACGGATGGAGCACTTCGACGCGCGGCAACAACTCGCGCGCGCCATCGGGAAAACGGAAGAGACTCGCGTTTGCGCGCAGCGTCGTCCTGTTGTGTGTTGTGTCGATGCCGCCGCCGATCGATGCCGCGTCTCCGCCGCGATGGAAGCGCGCGATCATCGCTGTCGCGATCCACTTCGTCAGCGGATCCGTGAATCCATACACGATCGCGCGCGGCGCGGTGCTGCGATACGGCTGATCGTCGGACAGCGCATCGACGTCGATCGCAAATCCCGGACGCGATGACTCGCGAATCTCGTCCAGCGCGCGCCGCGCGTCCGCGTTCTTCGGATCGAGTTCCAACACCGCCGCGAAGCCGCGTTGCGCGGCGCGCAGGTCGCCGTCCCAATACTCCGCCTGCGCGAGTCCGAGGCGCGTCGCCGCGTCATCGGGTAACGCGCGAAACAAAGCACGCGCCTCGCGATAGTGCCCGTTCCACAACGTGACCCACGCGAGCGTCGAACGCGCGTCGCGCGATTCCGGATGCGCCTCCACCGCCTGCCGCGCCACGACTTCCGCCGCCGCGAAATCCTTCCGCGCGATCGCTTGCTCGACGCGCGCGAGCAGCGACTGCAGCGACGGCGGCGCCGCGAGCACGAGAACGAGGAGCAACACGCGAGGGAGAGTACCGCGCAGCGCCGGAATTTTGTCCGCCGACGGACGTTACCGCCCCTGACTCACGTGGGGCCGTAGCTCAGTTTGGGAGAGCGCCTGAATGGCATTCAGGAGGTCGTGAGTTCGATCCTCATCGGCTCCACCAACAAACGACATCGTTCCGACGGCGGCCGAAAGGCCGCCGTTCTCGTTTCACGGCTGAAAGCGCGGGATCGTCGGCTGCGGTCTTCTCGAATGATCTTGAGTGGATCGAGCGCTTTTTTCGGCAGCACCGGAGGGGAAGTGCGAAGGCGCTCGATGACTGCCTGACGCGTTCGAGACATTAGTCATCATTCCGAAGGTCCCCCGAACGCACCGCCCTCCCCTTCGTTTATCCTGATCCCTCGGGCGACACCGATGGCGAGCGACGGCGGCCTCGGGCCGGGGACGGTTCTCGACGGCAAGTACGAGATCCTCAAGCGCATCGGCGCGGGAGGGATGGGCGAAGTCTTCAAAGCGCGCCACCTCCACCTCAACGCCTTCCGCTGCATCAAGGTCATGAAGCAAGGCCTGCTCGCGGACGACACCTACCGCACGCGCTTCCTCCGCGAGGCGCGGCTCGCCGTGCAGATCCATCATCCCAACATCGCCGTCGTGCACGACTTCTTCGTCGGCGACGGCGGGAACTACATGGTCACGGAGTTCATCGACGGCACGACGCTCCGCCAGTGGAGCGCGGCGCACGGTCCGTTTCCCATCGCGCTCGCGGCGGACGTCGCGTCGCAGGTGCTCGCGGGACTCGATCACATTCATCGCCGCGGCCTTCTGCATCGCGACATCTCGCCTGACAACGTCATGCTCTCCTACGACGCCGACGATCGCCTCGAAGCGAAGATCATCGACCTCGGCATCGCGAAGGACGTCAACACCTCGGCCGCGGACAAGACGATGGCCGGCGTGCTGATCGGAAATCCGAAGTACATGTCGCCCGAGCAGCTCGGCCTCATCGACGAAGACGAAGAGCTCGACGGCCGCACCGATCTCTACTCCCTCGGCGTCGTCCTGTACGAGATGCTCCTCGGCGTCCCGCCGTTCGCGAGCGAGACGCCGCAGGGCTACATCATGAAGCACCTCACGCAGCCTCCGGCGCGCTTCGCCGAGGCGCGGCCGGGGATGCCGGTGACGGGCGGAATCGAGCAGGTCGTCTTCCGCGCGCTCGAGAAAGATCGCACGCGACGCTATCGCGATGCGCGCGAGCTCGCGGGCGCGCTCGAGCCGTTCCTCAGCGCGCGCGCGGGCACACTCACGCGCGACGATGTGAGCGCGCTGCGACGCGGTCCGGAGAAAACGCTCGCCGACTCGATTGCGATGATCGGCTCGAACGACGCGACGATCGCCGAGAGCGGCTCGACCGAGGTGAAGGCGCGGGCGTTCGAGCAGTCTTTGCTCGACGACGTCCGTGCGCGCGAGAGCGAGCGCGA
>DATELS010000528.1:0-2892 GCA_035276365.1 Thermoanaerobaculia bacterium | reverse complement strand
ACTCGCTCTATCCGTCGCCGGAGCTGCGTCCGCGCGGCGACACCGACCTGCTCATCGATCGCCGCGATCTCGCGCCGCTGCGCGAGGTGATGCGCGCGCGCGGCTACGACGAGCGTCCGACGAGCGGCGACGCGCTGGCGGTACGGCAGCACGCGTTCTCACGCATCGATGCCTTCGGCGCGACGCACGTGTACGACGTGCATCTCGACGTCGCGAACAGTCCGGTCTTCGCGAAGGTGCTGCGTCACGACGAGCTGCGCGACGACGCGGTGCCGCTGCCGGCGATCAGCGCGATCGCGCGAGGACTCTCGCACGTGCACGCGCTGCTGCTCGCGTGCGTGCATCGCGTCGCACATCACGACGACTCCGATCGCCTGATCTGGCTGTACGACATTCACCTCCTGCGCGAGCGGATGACGGACGCGGAGCACGAGCGCTTCTGGCGACTGGCGGCGGAGCGCGAGGTGCTGGCGGTGTGCGCGCACTCGATCGAGCTCGCGGAGACGAGCTTCTGTGTGGGGACGGCCGCCTCGGCCGTCCGCCCGCCGACGGCCGTGGCGGCCGTCGCTACACGTCGCGACGAGCCGTCGCAACGCTTTCTCCATCGCCATCGCGGACGCGGCGCGATCTTTCTCGATGAGATGCGCGCTCTCACGTGGCGCGGACGCGCGACGCGCGCGTGGCAACTGCTCTTCCCTCCGCGCGAATTCATGCGCGCGACGCGCGGCAGCGCCAGTCCGCTCGCATATGCATCGCGCGCGACGCGCGGCGCCGCGAAGCTGCTGCCGCGATCGCCTTCGCTGTTCCTCGCCGCGACGTGCGCCGTGCTCGCGAGCCGCGTGCTCGTCGCGATCGCGCCGTTCGCGATCATCCGCTGGATTCTGTTTCGCGAGCATCGCCCGCGTCGCGTCTTCCCGTTCGACGCGAGCGCGATCGCGAAGATGATCGAGTCGCGGCGCGTGCGCCACGCGCCGTGTCTCGTGCAGACGCTCGCCGCGCGCATGCTCTTCACCCTCTCCGGCCTCGACTCCCGCGTCCACCTCGGACCCTCCGGCGATGAGCGCAACCGCACGTTCCACGCGTGGCTCGAGCACGACGGCCGGCCGCTCGTCGGCGAGCTGCCGCAGATGCCGCGGTCGTTCTTCGACTAGGTATCATGCGGTCGATGCCTCTCCGCCATCGCTTCGCCGTCGACGGTCGGGAGCTCTTCGTCATCGACGACTTCCTCCAAGGCGCGCGGCTCGCGCACCTCACGACGTACTTCGATTTCGCGCCCGCACAACGCATCGAGGCGGATCGCGTCGACACGGACGGATCACGTTTCTGGATCGTGCCGCTCGACCGCGACACGACCGAACAGCAGCCGCACTATCGCGAGCTGCTGCAAGTCGCGGGCGAGCATTTTCACGGCGAGTCATTCACGCTCGAGCGCGCGTATTGCAACGTCATCAGCTACGGCGACATGCTCTATCGCCACCGCGACAGCAGCAGCGACGGCGACGTGACCGCGCTCGTATTTCTGTGCGAGTCGTGGGAGGCGGCGTGGGGCGGCGAGACGATTTTCTTCGACGCCGCCGGCGACGCGGTGCACGCGGTCTCGCCGCGTCCGGGAAGACTCGTGCTCTTTCGCTCCTCCATCGAACATCGCGCCGGCAGTCCCACGCGCGTCTGCAACCGCACGCGCCTCACGCTCGCGTTCAAGCTGCGCCGCGCGTCATGAGCTTTCGGAAGCTGTCGAACGCCACGGTCATCTCGCTGCTGCGCTTTCATCGCTCGCTGCTCGCGGACGAGGCGCGCACCGGCGCGTATCGCGCGGCGATCGACGCGACCGTGAAACCCGGCGACGTCGTGATCGACATCGGCTGCGGCAGCGGCATCCTCTCCTTCTTCGCCTGCCGCGCGGGCGCGCGCCGCGTGTACGCGATCGATGAAGGTCCGGTGATCGAGCTCGCGCGCGAGCTGGCGCGCGAGAACGGCTTCGCCGATCGCATTACGTTCCTGCGCAAGACGTCGTACGACGCGACGATCGACGAGCAGGCCGACGTCATCATCACGGAGACGATGGGCAACAACGGTCTCGACGAAGGGATCACCGGCATCCTCCTCGACGCGCGTCGCTGGCTGCGTCCCGGAGGCGCGTTCCTGCCGCGCTCACTCGCCCTCGTCGCGGCTCCCGTCGAACAAGCGCAAGACGAGTTCTGGCGCGAGCGCCGCTTCGATCTCGACTTCGCGCGCGTGGCGACGCATCTCGCCAACGCCTTTCATCCGCTCGACATCGATCCGCAGTCGCTGCTCAGCGAATCGCGCACGATGGCTTCGGTGGACTTTCAAAACATCGATCGCGCGAATGTGCGCGGTCACGCATCCTTCGAAGCCGCGCGACGCGGCACAGTCGCCGGACTCGCGGTATGGTTTCGCGCGGAGCTCGCGCCCGGTATCACCATCGAGAACGCGCCCGGCGGCGCGCTGCCGAGTTGGAAGCAGTCGTTCTTTCCGATCGAGACGCCGCTCGATGTTGATGCAGGCGCAGCGATCGACGCGCATGTCGAGACGCACGACGGCATCGAGTGGCGCTGGTCGATCTCCGCGAACGGCACGCGCGTCGAGCAGACAACGCTGCGCTCATTCCCCCCGCTGCGCGGCTAACAGCTTCTTCTCTTCGAGCTCGCGCAGCAGTTGAAAGACGTCGCGGTCGAGCTCCTCCGCCGTGACCTCGTACTCCTCCAGCATCCTCTCCATCGCCTCGGCGATCGTGTGATTGCCGGCGATGAGGTCCCACAGGCGGCTGCCGACCGCGTCGAGCCCGAAATACGTCCCGCTGTCGAGATCGAGGATGACGATCTCGTCGCCGACGCGATTGAACATCACGCCGTCGCGGATGACCGCGCGGTC
>DATELS010000527.1:0-3297 GCA_035276365.1 Thermoanaerobaculia bacterium | reverse complement strand
CGGAAGTCGGACGCCAGCTCATGGCCCGCGCGGCGAAGACGCTGAAGAAGGTGTCGCTGGAGCTTGGAGGCAAGTCGCCGAACATCGTCTTCGCGGACGCGGATCTCGACGCCGCTGCGAAAGGCGCGCTGAACGCGATCTTCTACGGTAAGGGCGAGGTCTGCGCCGCGGGCTCGCGTTTGCTCGTGGAAGAAGGAGCGCACGATGAGCTGCTGGAGAAGGTGTGCGAACGCGCGTCGAAGATGACGGCCGGCGATCCTCTCCATCCCAAGACGCGCCTCGGCGCGCTCGTGTCGAAGGAGCAGATGGAGACGGTGCTGTCGTACATCGACGCGGGCAAGAGCGAAGGCGCGAAGCTGGTCTGCGGCGGCGAGCGCGCGGACATCGGCACGGGCAAGGGCTACTTCGTGAAGCCGACGATCTTCGATGACGTGGACCCGGAGATGCGCGTGTCGCGCGAGGAGATCTTCGGCCCGGTTCTCGCGACGATCCGCTTCAAGGACGCGGAGGACGCGGTCGCGAAAGGCAACGCGACGGTGTACGGACTCGCCGCCGCGGTCTGGACGCGCGACGTGTCGAAGGCACACCGCATCGCGCGCGCGATCAAAGCGGGCACGGTCTGGGTGAACACGTACAACCTCTACGATCCCGCGCTGCCGTTCGGCGGATTCAAGGAATCAGGATTCGGCCGCGATCAGGGGAAAGACGCGCTGGAGAAGTACACGCAGACAAAGAGTGTGTGGGTGAATCTATAATCGCCGCGAATTCGACAATGTGGAAATGGATGGAACACCGATGAAGAAAACATGGATGGTCCTTGCAACGGCGACTCTCTCGCTCATCCTCTTCGGCTGCCCGCCGAAGACGGAGAACGCCGCGGGCACGACCGACGCCGGCACCGGCGAGATCGTCATCGGCGAATATGGTTCGCTGACGGGATCCGAGGGGACGTTCGGAACGTCGACGCACAACGGAATCAAGCTCGCCGTCGACGAGATCAACGCCGCGGGCGGCGTCAACGGCCGCATGCTCAAAGTGCTGACCGAAGACGATCAGTCGAAGCCCGAGGAAGCGGCGAGCGCCGTCACCAAGCTCATCTCGCAGAACAACGTCATCGCCGTCCTCGGCGAAGTCGCGTCGTCGAACTCCCTCGCCGCCGCGCCGATCTGCCAGCAGAACAAAGTGCCGATGATCACCCCCTCGTCGACGAACCCCACGGTCACCGAGAAGGGCGACTACATCTTCCGCATGTGCTTCCTCGATGACTATCAGGGCGGCACGATGGCGCGGTACCTCCACAACACCCTCGGCATCAAGAAAGTCGCGGTCCTCATCGACAGCAAGAGCGACTACTCCACCGGCCTGGCGAAGTACTTCAGCGACGCGTTCAAGGCCGCGGGCGGCACCGTCGTCGCCACGCAGAGCTACGCCAAGGGCGACAGCGACTTCAAGTCGCAGCTCACCGCGATCAAGGCCGCGTCGCCGGAAGTCATCTACGTTCCCGGCTACTACAACGACATCGGCCAGATCGCCATCCAGGCGCGCGACCTGGGCATGCAGCAGCCGCTCGCGGGCGGCGACGGCTGGGAGTCGCCGAAGCTCATCGAGATCGGCGGAAAGGCGCTCGAGGGCTGCTTCTACTCCAACCACTACTTCGCGGGCGATCCGGAGCCGACCGTGCGCCAGTTCGTCGAGAAGTACAAGCAGGCGAACAGCGCGACGCCGGACGCACTCGCCGCGCTCGCGTACGACGCGGCGCGCGTGCTCGCCGACGCCATCAAGCGCGCGGGCAAGACCGATGGTCCCGCGCTGCGCGACGCCATCGCCGCGACGAAGGGCTTCCCCGGCGTCACCGGCACGATCAACCTCGGCGCCGATCGCAACCCGCAGGGGAAGAAGCTCGTCATCGTCGAAGTGAAGGGCGGACAGCTCTCGCTCAAGGCTTCGGTCGATCCGACAACGCAGGGCGGAGCGGCAACGACGCCGGCGACGGGAAGCGCGACCGGCACGGCGACGACGACCGCGACGACGAGCTCCGCGCACTAGCGTTGTGACAGGAAAATCTCTTTACAACACAGGGTCCGGCGAGTAGTTTTCGCCGGACCTTTTTGTCTGCATGCAGACCCTTCTCCAAAACCTGTTGAACGGGATCGCCGCCGGCTCGATCTACGCCCTGATCGCGCTCGGCTACACGATGGTGTACGGCATCCTGAAGCTGATCAACTTCGCCCACGGCGACGTGTTCATGATCGGCTCCTTCGTCGGGTTTTACGCGGGCAACTATCTGTCGAAGAACCAGGGCGACGCGCCGGGCAGCCTCAACGCGGCGATCGTCATGCTGCTGTCGATGATCATCTGCGGCGCGCTCGGATTTCTCATCGAGCGCATCGCGTACCGCCCGCTGCGCAACGCGCCGCGCATCGCGTCGCTGATCACCGCGATCGGCGTCTCGCTGCTCCTCGAGTACGGCGGCCAGTTCGTGTTCGGTCCCGATCCGAAGTTCTTCCCGACGCTGATGCCAAAGAAGATCTACAACTTCGGCGGCGTGACCGCGACCAACTACCAGTTCATCGTCCTCGGACTCTCCGTGCTGCTTATGGCGCTCCTGCAATACATCGTGTACGGCACGAAGTTCGGCCGCGCGATGCGCGCTGTCTCGTTCAACTTCGAGACCGCGGCGCTGATGGGCATCCCGGTGAATCGCGTCGTCTCCACGACGTTCGTCCTCGGCTCGATGCTCGCCGCGGTCGCGGGCATTCTCTACGGACTCACGTATCCGAAGATCGAGCCGCTGATGGGCATCATGCCCGGCCTCAAGGCATTCGTCTCCGCGGTCCTCGGCGGCATCGGCAACGTGCCGGGCGCGGTGATCGGCGGTCTCGCCATCGGCATCATCGAGGCGTTCGTCGGCGGCAGCTCGTTCTCGAATTACCGCGAGGCCATCGCGTTCGTCATCCTCATCGTGATCCTTCTCTTCCGTCCCTCGGGACTGTTCGGGAAGTATCAGCCGGAGAAAGTCTGACGATGCCGCGCACGTGGTGGCTTCGCGACCTGATCTTTCTCGCGATTCTCATCGGCGTCATCGTCGCGGCGTGGTGGGCGCTCGCGTATGCCGGCGAGGCGTACCGGCCGCTTCAATACATCACGCGCATCATCGTGCTGATCGGGATCAACATCTCGCTCGCGGTGTCGCTGAACATCATCAACGGACACGCGGGTCAGTTCTCCCTCGGCCACGTGGGGTTCATGGCCATCGGCGCGTACACGGCCGCGTACATGACCTTCTACCACTTCGGT
>DATELS010000526.1:0-2401 GCA_035276365.1 Thermoanaerobaculia bacterium | reverse complement strand
CAGGAGCTGCAGTTCCATCGCGAGTCGGGCCTCGCGATCCCGAAGTCGATCGACATCATCGCCGGCGTCGGCAAACGCACGCGCGCGCTCCTCGACGGCGCGCGCGAGGCCGGATTCGCGGAGAGCGCGCTGCATCACTTCGACGATGCCACGGCCGCGGGAGAGTTCCTGAAGAATGAGATTCGCGAAGGCGATCTCGTGTTGATCAAAGGCTCGCGCGGCGTCGGCCTCGACAAAGCCGTGACGATGCTGGAGGGAGCGCAGTAATGCTTTACCACCTCCTCTATCGACTCCGGGACGTCATCGTCGGCTTCAACGTCTTCCGCTACATCACGTTCCGCACGGCCTTCGCCGCGCTGACGGCCCTCCTCATCTCCTTCATCCTCGGGCCCTGGCTCATCGAGCGCATGCGCCGCATCAAGCTCGGCCAGTACATCCGCGAGGAAGGGCCGAAGTCGCATCAGGCCAAGGCGGGCACGCCGACGATGGGCGGCATTCTCATCGTGATCTCGATCGTCGTGCCGACGATCCTCTGGGCCGACGTCACGAATCCGTACATCTGGATCATCCTCTTCGTGACCGTCGCGTACGCGGCGATCGGCTTCGTCGACGACTATCGCAAGCTCGCGAAGAAGCGCAACCTCGGTCTCAAGCCGATGGAGAAATTCGGCGGACAGTTCGGCGTGGCGCTGCTCGCGGCGCTCGCGATCGCGTACCTGCCGATGCTGAAGAACAACTACTCGACCGCGATCACGTTCCCGTTTCTCAAAGACGTCGCGCTGAACCTGAGCTTCTTCTACATCCCGTTCGTGATGGTCGTGCTCGTCGGCGCGTCGAACGCGGTCAATCTCACGGACGGACTCGATGGACTCGCGATCGGCTCGACGGTCATCGTCGCGGTCACGTACACCGTGCTCACGTACGCCGCGGGTCACGCGCGCATCGCGGAGTACCTGCGCATCGCATGGGTGCCGCAGACCGGCGAGCTCGCCGTCTTCTGCGGCGCGATGGTCGGCGCCGCCCTCGGCTTCCTCTGGTTCAACGCGCATCCCGCCGAGATTTTCATGGGCGACGTCGGATCGCTCGCGCTCGGCGGAGCGATCGGCTGCCTGGCCGTGATGATCAAGCAGGAGATCCTGCTCGTCCTCGTCGGCGGTCTGTTCGTGCTCGAAGCGGTGTCGGTGATTCTGCAAGTCGCCTCGTTCAAGCTCACCGGCCGGCGCATCTTCAAGATGTCGCCGCTGCATCACCACTTCGAGCTGTCGGGTTGGAAGGAAACGAAAGTCGTCGTCCGCTTCTGGATCATCGCCATCATCTTCGCGATGGTCTCGCTGGCGACGCTGAAACTGCGATGAAGACCCTCGTCATCGGTGCAGCGAAATCCGGCGTCGCGTCCGCGAACTTTCTCGCGGGGCGCGGCGAGGACGTCGTCCTCACGGATCGCAATCCGTCGCCCGAGCTGCCGTATGCGCTCGACGACCGCGTCGTGCGCGCGTTCGGAACCGAGGATCATGGGCTGCTCGATGAAGTGGGGATGATCGTGCTCAGTCCCGGTGTGCCGACGAACATCCCGCTGCTGATGGAAGCCGTACTCCGCGGGATTCCCGTGATCGGCGAGATCGAGCTCGCGTACAAACATCTGCAGGGCACCGTCATCGCCGTCACCGGCTCGAACGGCAAGTCGACGACGACCGCGCTCATCGGCGAGATTCTCAAAGTCGCCGGACGGCAGCCGATCGTCGCCGGCAACATCGGCGAGCCGCTCATCGCCGCTCTCGATCACGAGCGTCCCCGCACGTACGTCCTCGAGCTCTCGTCGTTCCAGCTCGAGACCGTCGACACGTTTCGCGCGAACGTCGCGCTGCTCCTAAACATCACGCCCGATCACATGGACCGCTACGCGAACTTCGATGGCTACGCGGCCGCGAAGTACCGCATCTTCCGCAACCAGCAGTCGGGCGACACCGCGATCGCGAACGCGAGCGAGCGACGCGAGAGGCCGCGCGACGCGCGCTCGAAGATGTGGCGCTTCTCCGCCGCGCAACGCGTCGACGAAGGCGCGTGGCTCGACGGCGACGAGATGGTGATGTCCATCGGCGGCGACGAGCGCCGCATCCCGCGCTCGTCGCTGCGCCTGCCCGGCAACGCGAACGTCGAGAACGCGCTCGCCGCGTGGCTCGCCGCGCGCGCGGTCGGCGTCGACGACGTCGACGTGCAGATCGCGTTCGGCACGTTCACGGGACTGCCGCACCGCATGGTCGTCGTGCGCGAGCTCGACGGCGTGCGCTGGATCAACGACTCGAAAGGCACGAACGTCGACGCGACACTCAAGTCGCTCGAAGGCTTCCCCGAGCAGAGCGTGATCCTGATCCTCGGCGGCAAGGACAAAGCCGGCGAGTTC
>DATELS010000525.1:0-3408 GCA_035276365.1 Thermoanaerobaculia bacterium | reverse complement strand
ATCAAGGAGGAGGCGGGCCTCACCGGCATCGCGCATCTCGTCGACCGCATCGCGCGCCACGTGGACGACATGCCGCCGCCAGAGACCGGCCATCGCCATACGCGTTTCGCAGGACTGCTCCCTCGCGACGTCCGCTTCGACGCCGCGAAGGTCGCGCGCGGCTACGGCATTCACGTGCCGGAGGCGATCGCGGAAGAGATCAACTTCACGTATTACCCGACCATCATCCTGAGCTGGACCGCCCTCGGTCTCTTCATCGGCATCTTCCTCGATGGATTCGTGAAGGGCGAGCGATTGCGCGGCGGCGAGGCAAAGGCGCCGCGCGCGTGACAGTCACCGTGCCGTCATCGCCACGATGACGCCGATCGCGATGAAGACGGCGCCGGTGACGCGCTGCTGCCACTGCGCGAACGATGCGTGTCCGCGCAGCCATGCGGAGAGCGACGCCGCGGCGAGGACTTCGATCGCGCCGATGAAGAGGCCGACGCACGACAGGAGGATGCCGAGGAGGAGGAACTGGAGGAAGAGGCGGCCGTGTTCGGGGCGGACGAACTGCGGCAGGAACGCGACGAAGAAGACGATGCTCTTCGGGTTGAGCAGGTTCGTCACGAGCGCGCGGCGGAAGGCGATCGTCGTGCCGAGGGTGGCGAGCTCACTCGGGGCGGGCGCGCGTTGCAACAGCGCTTTCACGCCGGCGAAGATCAGATAGGCGACGCCGGCGTACTTCACGACCGTGAACGCCGCCGGCGATGCGGCGATCAGCGCGGAGAGTCCGATCGCCACCGCGAGCGTGTGCACCATCGTCCCCAGCTCGACGCCGAGGATGGTGGCGAAGCCGGCGCGGCGTCCGGCGAGACTGTGCGCGAGGATGATCATCGTGTTCGGGCCGGGAAGGATCACCATCGCGACGATCGTGGCCAGGAAGGCTGCGAGCTGGTGCGCGTCGAACACTCAGCGCTCCAGCCACGTCGCGAAGGCGGCGAGGAGCGCGTCGAGATGCTTGCGCGTGGATGCGTCGATGAGTGCGCCGTGCTCGTCGAAGACCTTGCTCGCGCCTTTCACGAACAACGCGGGCGCGGGCATCACGAGCGACTCCGTCGCCGTCAGCACCTGGCGCAGCGCGGCCTGCGCGTAGCGCGTGCCCCATGAGCCGGGAGTGGCGCCCATGATGGCGACGCGTTTTCCGGCGAGCACTTCGCGCGGCGCACGCGAGAGCCAGTCGACCGCGTTCTTCAGCACGCCCGGAATGCCCCAGTTGTACTCGGGCGTCGAGATCAACACGCCGTCCGCCGCGGCGACGGCGTCACGCAGCGCGCGCACTCTTTCGGGCTCCGGCTCCTCCGCGTCTTCGTTGAAGAGCGGGATCGCATCGAGATCGTGGATCTCGATCGTCATGCCTGCCGGCGGCTGATCCGCGGCGGCGCGTACGAGAAGGCGGTTGTACGAACCGCGGCGCAGACTTCCGGGAATGGCGATGACTCTGCTCACGCGCGGAGCATGCGCCGAGAGATGGTCTGCTGTACAGGGCCGGTTTTGCAACGCCGGCTAGGCCAGTGCGCGGCGCGCCTTCGCGAGCCGGCGCACGCCTTCGACGAGCTCCGTCTGATTCAGCGCGGCGAAGCCGAGTCGCGCGAAGGGACGCGGGCGGCCGGTGACGCTGAACGCGCGCGCGGTCACGAACACCGCGCCGAGCTCGCGCGCCTTGCGCGACCAGGCATCGATGTCGATGCCGTCCGCTGCGCGCACCCACAGCCCGATGCCTCCCGCGGGAACGTCGAACGTCAGCTCGTGCGGAAGCGCGCGACGCAAGGCGCGGACGAGGACATCGCGCCGGCGCGCGTACTCGCGGCGCGCGCGGCGGATGTGCCGCTGCACCTCGCCGCGCTCGATCAGATCCGCCAGCGCGAACTCCATCGTGCGGTCGCCTTGCACGTCGATGTAGAGGCGATGTGCGGCGATGTTTCTGAGGAGCGGCGGCGGCGCGACGAGATAGCCGATGCGCAGTCCCGGCGCGAGCACCTTCGAGAACGTTCCGGCGTACACGACGACACCCGCGCGATCGGCGCTCGCGAGCGGCAGCACCGGCGCAGCGTCATAGTGAAACTCGTGATCGTAGTCTTCCTCGACGATCGCGAACTGGTGTTTGCGCGCGAGCTCGAGGAGGCGCATGCGCCGCGCGGTCGAGAGTGTGACCGTGGTCGGACACTGGTGGTGCGGAGTGAGATAGACCGCGCGCAGCGGACCGGAGGCGAGCGTCTGTTCGATCGACTCGATGCGCACGCCTTCGCCGTCGATCGCGAGCGGCGCGATGCGCGCGCCATGGAGTCGGAACGCCTCGACCGCATGCGTGTACGTCAGCTCCTCGACGCCGACGACGTCCCCACGACGGATCAGCGCGCGGGCGAGGAGCGCGATCGCCATCTGGCTGCCGCGCGTGATGCAGACGTCGTCCGGCGTCGCGGCGATCCCGCGCGTCGACGCGAGCATGTCCGCCACCGCGGCGCGCAATCGCTCGTGACCCTGCGGCCGTCCGTAGTCGAGGAGGATGTCGCCGCTGCTGCGCAGCGCGCGGCGATAGGCGCGGGCGATCAACTCGGCGGGAGCGAGCCGGATGTCCGGCCGATTCGGTGCGAAGAGCAAACCGCCGCGCGGGACGTCGTACGGCATGTCGCCGGGCGGCGCGGGCGGCAGCTCGAATGCGACGCGGCGCGGGATGCCCGTCTGCGTGCGTCGCACGGGCGAAGGCTCCGGAAGCTCGGGCGAGATGATCGCGCCGCGCGCGGGCTGCGTGACGATCCAGCCTTCCGCCGCGAGCTCATCGAATGCTGCGACGACGGTGAGCCGCTGCACGTGCAGCGATTGCGCGAGCGTGCGCGTGCCCGGCAGCCGGTCGCCGGCGCGCAGCCGTCCGCGCCGCACGTCTTCCGCGATCGCCCGGGCGATCTGCAAATACAGCGGCGTCCCGCTGCCGCGCTCGAGGGCGACGGCGAGCTCCCATCGCGCCATCGATTCGGAGACTAGCTGGACTAGCAGAGTTTCGCAAACCGGACCTTCCCGGCAGTCCATGGGCGCGCGACGATGATTGCGATGCAGGTGATACGCACGACGAGCTCGCGGCTGACGGAGGAGGTGCGGGAGCGATCCGCGTTCGGCAGCGTGTTCTCGGATCACATCCTCGTCGCCGACTACACAGATGGCGCGTGGGGCGAGCCGCGCATCCTGCCGTATCAGCCGCTGCCACTGCCTCCCGCGCCGGCCGCCGTGCATTACGGGCAGGCCGCGTTCGAGGGACTGCGCGCGCATCGCACCGTCGACGGCGGCGTCGCGCTGTTTCGCGTCGAGGAGAACGCGCGGCGGATGAATCGCTCCATGGCGCGGCTGTCGATGCCGGACGTTCCGCGCGAGCTC
>DATELS010000524.1:0-6087 GCA_035276365.1 Thermoanaerobaculia bacterium | reverse complement strand
CGCGGGGACGTCGAGCGTCCCGTTGGTCGCCACCGCCGACAGCACGTGTCGCGGCGCGAGCACTGAGCCGTCCACCTTCAGCTCTTTCGCGAACTTGTCGCGCGCGCGCTTGAGGCGTTCGATGCGCGCCTCCAGCGCCTTGTCGCGGATCCACGGCTTCGCCTCGCCCTTCTCCGGCAGCGCCTCCTCGGCGAGCTCCATCACCTGCCGCACGATGGCCGCGAGCTCGCGTCCGTAGCGATCGGAGTGATACCGCGACACGCCGCCGAGCTGCGCGAGGTCGCGGTGCGACACCGGCCGCGCCTTCGCGATCTCCACGATCGTGTCGTTGCCCAGCACCTTGAACGCCGGCTTGTCCGCCTTGCGCGCGAGCGCGTCGCGCCACGCGTGAATCTCGCGGACGATCGCCAGCGAGCGGCGATCGAGACCGCCGATGCCCTTCACCTTGCGCCACGGCTCCGCATCCTCATCGACCTCGCGGAAGCGGATGCTCTCCATGCGCGCGAACTCCTCCACCGCCCACTCCCACCGCCCCGCCGCCTCGAGCTCCTCGCGCAACTTCGCCGCGAGCTCGATCAGGTAATGCGTGTCGAGCGCCGCATACTCGAGCATGTCCGCGGGCAGCGGCCGCATCGACCAGTCCGCGCGCTGATGCACCTTGTTCAGCTTCACGCCGAAGTGGCGGTCGAGCAGCGCGGCGAGCCCAATGCCTTCATAGCCAAGGAGCTGCGCACAGACGGAGGTGTCGATGAGGTTGTGCACCGTGAAGCCGAAGTCGCGATTCATGATGCGCAGGTCGTAGTCGCCGCCGTGCAGCACCTTCGTGATCGCGGGATCGGCGAGCAGCGCCCCGAACGCATTGAGATCGACGCGCGCCAGCGGATCGACGACGAGGTCCGTGTCCGGCGTCGAGATTTGCACCAGACACACCTTGTCAAAATACGAATGCAGCGAGTCCGCCTCGGTGTCCACCGCGATCTGCGACTGCGTGCCGAGTGACTTCATCGCCGCGTCGAGCGCGTCCTGACGGTCGATCCACTTCATCGCGCCACCTGACCTGCGAGGCCAATGGAGACGAGTCGTTGATCGAACGCCGCGCGATCGAACTCGGGCAGCGCGGCGAGTCGTCGCACCGCGTCGTGATCCTCCGCCATGAGCAGGAGCAGCGCGAGATCCTCCGCGCGCGGCACGCGCACATCGCCCGCCGCCACGCCGCCGCTGACCATCCTCCCGTACAGCGCATTCGACGCGAGCAGCACGTGCACGCGCACCTCCCCTTCCTCATCCTCGAAATGCAGCGGCACGAGGTCGAGCAGCTCGCTCTCCTCGATCTCCTCGCGCTCGACGCGGTAGCCGCGATGGCTGGCCATCATCGCCAGTTGATTCTTCTGCGGCGCGTTCATCAGTGCGAGCGCGTCGATCGATCCGCCCGCGATTTCGTCGCCGAGCCACGCCGCGCGCGCGACGCTGCCGACGAACACCGACTCCACACGCAGTTTCCCCAGCAGCTCGGAAGTGGATTGAATGGCCCGGGAATGACGCGCGGACGCGCGAATGGCGTGCATGAACGAGCGAGACATAGCACAGATGCGATAATTCGAGCCAGTGCGCGCCCGCCTCCTCGACGTCATCCAGAAGCATTGGGGCTACTCCACGCTGCGTCCGCTGCAGGAAGGCGCGATGCTGGCCGCGCTCTCCGCGCGCGACTCGCTCGTCGTCATGCCGACCGGCGGCGGCAAATCGCTCTGCTATCAGGCGCCCGCGGTGCTGCAGGAGTCGGTGACCGTCGTCGTCTCGCCGCTTATCTCGCTGATGAAAGACCAGGTCGACGGTCTCCGCGAATGCGGCGTGCCCGCGGCGCAGCTCAACAGCTCCCAACAAACCGCCGAGCAGCGCGCGATCGAGCGCGACCTCTTCGCCGGAAATCTCAAGCTGCTCTTCGTCTCGCCGGAGCGCCTGGCGATGCCATCGTTTCGCGACCTCCTCCGCCGCGCGCAGGTGCGCACGTTCGCCATCGACGAGGCGCATTGCATTAGCCACTGGGGACACGATTTCCGCCCGGAGTACCGGCAGCTTCGCGCGATTCGCGAAGAGTTCCCCGAGGCGTCGATGCATGCGTACACGGCGACGGCGACACCGCAGGTGCGCCGCGACATCGCCGCGCAGCTCGGCCTCCGCGACGTGCTCGAGCTGGTCGGCGACTTCGATCGGCCCAACCTCACCTATCGCGTGTTGCCGCGGCAGGACGAGGCAAAGCAAGTCCTTGACGTCATCGACCGCCATCGCGGCGAGGCCGGCATCATCTACTGCACGCGGCGCAAGGACGTCGACTCGCTCGCGGAGAAGTTGCGCAAGCGCGGACACGACGTCGTCGCGTACCACGCGGGTCTCTCGCAGGACGAGCGACGCGAGGCGCAGGACAAGTTCTCGAACGAAAAGTGCGATCTCGTCGTGGCGACGGTCGCGTTCGGGATGGGCATCGATCGCTCGAACGTGCGCTTCGTGCTGCACACCGCGATGCCGAAGTCGATCGAGCACTATCAGCAGGAGTCGGGACGCGCGGGCCGCGACGGACTCGAGGCCGAGTGCGTGCTGCTCTACTCCGGCGCGGACCTGATGCAGTGGAAGTCGATGCTCACGAACGAGACGACCGATCCCGCGCACGCGGAGTCGCTCGTGCGGCACCTCAACGAGATGGACCGCTACTGCTCCGGCGCGACGTGCAGGCACCGCGCGCTCGTCGAGTACTTCGGCCAGCACGGCGCCTCCACTTCCTGCAACGCCTGCGACATCTGCCTCGGCGAAACCGAGGAGGTCGCGGACGCGCTGATCGTCGCGCAGAAGATCCTCTCGTGCGTGTATCGCGTGCGCGAGTCGTTCGGCGTGTCGCACGTCGTCGGCGTGCTGCGCGGCGAGGACACGGATCGCATTCGCGCGCGTCAGCACGATCAGCTCTCGACGTTCGGTCTGCTCAAGGGCCACTCACGACATGACGTGCGCGAGTGGGTGTATCAACTCGTCGCGCAGGATTTCCTCGTCCAGACCACCGACGAATATCCCGTCCTCCGCCTCGGACCCCGCGCGCGTGAAGTGATGCGCGGCTTCGCCGAAGTGAAGCTGCGGCAGCCCGCGATTCGCAAACGCGATCCGGGCGTTTCCATACCGCGCCGTACGGTGTACGAGTCGGACGGCACGTACGATCGCGCGCTCTTCGACGCGTTACGCACGTGGCGTCGCGAGGAAGCGCAGGAGCGCGGCGTTCCGCCGTACATCATCTTCAGCGACCGCACGCTGCGCGAGCTCGCGCGCGTGCGACCGGAGACGTTGTACGAGCTGCGCGGCGTCTACGGCATCGGCGACGCGAAGCTGGAGGCATTCGGCGACGCGGTCGTGCGCGTGATCACTGAAACTTCGCGTACGTCGCCTTGAGAAACGACCACACGCACGCGAGCACGAGGACCGAGAACAGAAGTCCCGCGCCTCCGGTGATCAACGACTGCTCGTAATTCGAGGACACGCGGCCCTTCGTGAAGCGCCGCCGCAGATGCTCGGGCAGATTCGGATCGTAGTCGAGGCGTACCCAGTCATCGATCACGCCATCCGGCTTGTCGGACGATTGATCCGACAAGCGCGGTCCCGCGACCGCCGCCGCGTCCTTCGGACGATATTCGTAGTGATAGTCCGAGCCGCTCTTCACGAGAACGCCGCGCACCGCGGTCGCGTTGCGCCAGCGATACTCCTGCCGCGCGGTGTGCAGCGAGCCGAATGCGAATCCGCCGAAGAACAACGCCAGCACCGCCGACACGACCATCCGTCCCTCGGGCGGCATCGGTCCCTGCGGCGCGGACATCTACTCGTGCGCCCCTTCAGCCTGCAGCAACCCTTTGAACTGCTCCTTGTCGATGGCCTTGTCGTACGCCGCGCGCGCGGAGACGAGCTTCTTCTCGTGGAGTTGCTTGAGCGACGAGTCCATGTCGATCATGCCGGCCTTGCTGCCGGTCTGAATCGACGACGTGATCTGCTGCGTCTTGCCCTCGCGGATCATGTTGCCGATCGCAGCGGACGCGAAGAGGATCTCCAGCGCCGCGACGCGTCCGCCGCCGAGGCGCGGCAGGAGTTGCTGCGCGACGACCGCGCGAATGGTCTCGCCGAGGACGTTGCGGGCGCCTTCCTGCTCGCCGGCGGGAAAGACGCTGATGATGCGGTCCATCGTCTTCGCCGCGTTGTTCGTGTGCAGCGTGCCGAAGACGAGCGTGCCGCGCTCCGCGGCCGACAGCGCCATGGCGATGGTCTCGCGGTCGCGCATCTCGCCGACGAGGATGATGTCCGGGTCTTCCCTCCCCGCCGCCTTCAACGCCTCGGCGAAGCTCGTCGCGTGCGCGCCGATCTCGCGCTGATGGATCACACACTTTTTGTTCGGATGCACGAACTCGATCGGGTCTTCGATCGTGATGATGTGCTGGTTGCGCGTCTCGTTGATGAGATCGATGACCGCGGCGAGCGTCGTCGACTTGCCGGAGCCGGTCGGTCCCGTGACGAGCACCAGTCCGCTCTCGAGCTTTGCCACGCGACGCACCTGGTCCGGCAGTCCGAGCTGATCGACGGTGAGGATCTTCGACGGAATGACGCGGAACACCGCGCCCGCGCCGCGCTGCTGTCGAAAGAGGTTCACGCGATAGCGGGAGAGCCCGGGGATCTCGTACGCAAAGTCGGCGTCGCCGATGCCGGTGAAACTCTCCCACGCGCGCGGCGTGGCGATGGGTCCGAGGAGCTCGGTGAAGTCGGCGTCGGCGAGCACGCGATAGCGGATCGTCTCCATCGATCCCGCGACGCGCAGCATCGGCGGACGTCCGACGGAGAGATGCAGATCCGACGCGCCGCGGTCGTTCATGAGCTTGAGGAAGCGATCGATCTTCTGCATGTCACACTTCCGACGCGTTCAAAAACTCCGCGGACACCATCGGCTCGAAATCCTCTTTCTTGAGCGCCGCGAGATACGCCGCCTCGGGCGTGATCTGCTCGCGTCGCACGAGATCGCGCAGCGCCTCGTCGAACGTCTGCATGCCCACCGAACGGCCGATCTGCATCGCCGAGTAAATCTGAAACGTCTTCTCGTCGCGGATCATGTTCGCGATCGTGCTCGTCCCGCGCAGCACTTCGAACGCCGCGACCTGGCGCTTGCCCTTGCCCGGAATCAGCCGCTGCGCGATCACGAACTTCAGCGACTCGCTCAGCGACGCGCGAATCTGCGGCTGCTCGTCGACGGGGAAGCTGGAGATGATGCGATCGATCGCCTTCGCCGCGCTGGTCGAGCTGAGCGTGCCGAGGACGATGTGGCCCGTCTCGGCGGCGGTGAGCGCGAGCGCGACGCTCTCGTTGTCGCGCAGCTCACCGATCACGATCACGTCCGGATCCTCGCGCAGCGCCGCGCGCAAAGCGCGCGCGTACGACTCCGTGTGCGGCCCGACCTCACGCTGATTGATGAGGCAGTTCTTGAATGGATGCACGAACTCGATCGGATCTTCGAGCGTGATGATGTGATCGTTGCGCGTCTCGTTGAAGATGTTCACGAGCGCCGCGAGCGTCGTCGACTTGCCCGAGCCCGTCGGACCGCAGACGATGACGATGCCCTGGTGATAGTCCGCGATCTCCGCGAGATGCGCGGGCAGCCCGAGCTCGTTGATCGTCGGCGGCTGCTCGGGAATGACGCGAAAGACGGCGCTGTAGCCGCGGTGATCGTAGAAGACGTTGCCGCGATAGCGACCGGCCTGCGGCACGGAGTAGCAGAGGTCGAGCTGATGCTCGCGCTCGAGCCGCTCCCACTGGTCTTCGCTGAGCACTTCCTTGAGCAGCGCGCGCGTTTGATCCGATGAGAGCGCGTCGCCCTGCGCGCGCACGAGATCTTTCGCGAGACGGATGAGCGGCGGCTGCCCGACCGCCACGTGCAGATCGGACGCGCCCTGATTGCGCGTGGCGATGAGCAGCGCGTGCAGCTTGGGATCGCCGGCGACCGCCTGCGCCGCGAGCGCACTCGCGCGAATCGCCGCGAGGTCCGCGTTCGCCGCGCCCTGCGCGTTCAGCGTCTGA
>DATELS010000523.1:0-6301 GCA_035276365.1 Thermoanaerobaculia bacterium | reverse complement strand
CACTACCGACGACGTCGCGGTGCGGCGCAGGTTCGATCAACGCAACCTCGTCTGGTGGCTGCTGCTCCTCCTCTTCTTCGCGCTGACGTCGGTCATCGCGGTGTTCGAAGACCGGAAGCTGCAAGACCTGCCGCACTTCCTCTCCGCGAACGCGAGCGTGGTGCTGGTCGTGATCGGACTCTTTCTGCTGCGCGACGCGTATCGCGCGCAGCAGGCGTCGTCGCGCGGAAGCTGGCGCATCGGACGCTGGATCCGCAATCACGTGAGCGCGACGGTGCTGACGTACGCGGCGCTGCAGTACACGGCGGCGCTCGGATTCGGCGGCAAGGGCTGGATCGCCTGGGTGATGACGTTCCCCTTCCTCGTCCTCGGATTCCGCATGCCGGTCGCGGAGCTCGTGCTGCTGCACGTCTTCCTCTTCGGCTCCGGCCTCGGCATGGCGCTGATGACGACGTACTCGGGCAAGAAGATGACCGAGTTCCTCATCGGCGCCGCGGTCATCAACGCGGTCTGCCTCGCGATCGAGCTGTTCACGTCGTATCGCCTGCGCAAGGAAGTGATCGCGGACTGGTCGCAGCGGCGCACGCAGGCGCGCGAGCAGATTCGCATGCGCGACGAGCTGCGCTACGCGCGCGAGCTGCAACTGAGCATGCTGCCCGAGGCGGCGCCGGAGCTGGAGTGGGCGGACGTGGCGAGCGTGTGCGTCCCGGCGACGGAGGTCGGCGGCGACTACTACGACTACTTTGCCGGTCGCGAACGACTCGCGCTCGTGTGCGGTGACGTGGCGGGACACGGGATGGCGAGCGGACTCGTGCTGGCCGCGATTCGCACGGGCTTCACGCTGCTCCGCGACTCGCTCGACAATCCGGCGACGGTGCTGCGCCGGCTGCACGATCTCGTCGCGGAGACGAGCCGGCGGCGAATGCTCGTCACGGTGTCGGTGGTGCTGCTCGATCGCACGCGCGGCGAGGCGACGATCGCGAGCGCGGGACATCCCCCGGTGATCGTGCGTCGCGCGGACGGCTCGATCGAGACGCTCGATCTGTTCGCGCCGCCGCTCGGCGTGCGATTGCCGGTGGAGATTCCGCAGCGCCGCATCGCATTCAACGCGGGCGATGTGTTCGTGCTGCACAGCGACGGCATCTACGAGACGCGCGACGCGAGCGGCGAGGTGTACGGCCTCGAGCGCCTGGCGCGTGTGATCGACGAGCATGCGCACGAGCCGGCGAAACTCGTGCGGGATGCGATCGTCGAAGACGTGACGCGCTTTCGCGGCGCGACCGAGCAGGACGACGACGTGACGGTCGTCGTCTGCCGCATCCTGGAGACGACGACATGACCCCGATCCGAACCGCGGTTCTTCTTCTCTTCGCGACTTCTCTCGCCGCCGATCCGCTGATGGACGTCCGGTCGGCGCTGCAGAAGTTGACCGGACGCGAGCCGATTCACGCGACGTACGAGATGCAACACGCGATCGCGAACGACGGCCGCTTCGACAACGACAAATTCAGCGGCAAGGCGTCGGTGGAGCTGGAGGCGGATGCGAGCGGCTTCCGCATCGTGTTCCCGCGACCGCTGCTCGACCAGATGGATCGCGAGCAACTGACGGTCGCGCGCGATCCGAAGCAGAAGTCGCAGACGGTGACCGCGCTGTCGGAGATCGATCCGGTGGCGACGTCGAATGCGGTCGACTTCGCGCCGGAGCTCTTGCGCATGCTGGAAGGCGCGAAGCTGCTCTCGGACGGCGCGGGGACGTTCCAGGGCAAAGGCGTGCGCGTGATGGTGCTCCGCCTCCCCGACCGCCTCGACGACGACGACGCGAAACGCGTGAAGATCGCGGAGAACAAGCTGACGCTGTGGCTGGGCAGCGACCTGGTCCCCGTCGGCGCCGAGCATTTGTTGAACGCGAAGTTCTCGTTCCTGATCTTCAAAGGCGAGACGAAACAGAAGCGAAGCTGGTACTTCGCCCACGTCACCGACCGCCTGGTCCGCGTGCGCCACGAGTCGACGTCGACCAGCTCGGGGATGGGGCAGAATGGCAACGAGAGCGTGGTGGCTACGGTGAGGGTGCACTGAGGCGTCTGCTACCATCGAAGCGATGAACGCGTCGGTCGAAGACATCGAGAAGGACCCGCACGAATATCTCCATCGCGTGATCGACGGAGAAAAAGTCGTCGTGTTCGAGAACGATCGACCGGTCGCGGAGATCCGTCCGCTCGCGAAGCGCGCTGGGTTGCGTCCGATCGGACTCGAAAGGTGACTTCGTCGTGCCGGATGATTTCGAGGATCCACTGCCGGACGATGTGCTTCAGCTCTTCGAAGGCGAATGAGGCTGCTGCTCGATACGCGAAGTATCCGGTCGCGGTGTTCGGGGTGGCGTAGGCGCAGCGAAGCGGAAGCAGTCATCCATTAGAATGTTCGCAGCATGCAGATCGCGTCAGGCAAAGTGATTGACGGCCGCGTCGTCGTGGACGCCGAGCTGCCGGAAGGCGCTGACGTGACGCTTCTCGCGTTGGACGGCGAGGAAACCTTCGAAGTCGACGCTGAGCTCGAGGCGGTGCTCCTCGAGTCGATTGCGCAGGGCGAGCGTGGCGAGACGATTTCAGCCGACGAGCTCCTCCGCGAGTTGCGCAGTCGTGAATGAGTGAACCGCTTCCGGTCACGTTCACCGCGCTCGCAGCGAAACACATCCGAACTGCCGACGCCTGGTGGCGTGAGAATCGAACGCTCGCGCCGGACGCCGTACGTCAAGAACTAGAACGCGCTCTCGTCTTGATTGCAGGCCAACCGCGAATTGGGAGTCGCGCAACTCACGTGAAGATGCCCGGAGTCCGGCGCATCTTTCTGCCGATCATCAAGCAGTATCTCTACGATCACATGGTCGAGCGCCTTCAATGCCCCCGCAACCCCGTCAATGACGCCTGTCCCAGCACGTGCCCTTTGATGATGAAGCGCAATTTCCGCCACGTCATCGGCGTGCCGGCGTCGTCGATGGACGGCAAGTCCAGCGCGTACACCGTGAACCGGTACTTGTGCGGCGGTCCTTCCGGCGGACACGGGCCGCCGTAGGTGCGTTTCAGGAAATCGTTCCAGACGTGGCGTCCGCCGCCGGCGAGGTCGGGGTCGGCGGCGCCGGCGTTCTCCGGGAGCGACGTCACGTTCGCCGGGATGTTGTACGCGCCCCAGTGCACGAAGCCGTCGCCGCCGCGCGCCTCGTAGTCGTCCATCACCAGCGCGAAGCTCTGCGTCCCCGCGGGCGCGTTGCTCCACTGCAGCGCGGGTGAGATGTTCGGTCCGTGACAATCGAGCGCGTTCAGCATCGTGCTGTCCGGGAGAAACGCGCCTTCGGAAAACGCGGGACTGCGCAGCGTGAATGACGATGACGAAGTCGCGTGCGCACAGGCAACCGAAAGCAGAAGAATGGACACCAGCCGCTTCATCGATTCATCTCCTCGAACTCATTGCGATACGCATCATTCGCGAAGCGGAAGCGCACGCGCTCCTCCCCCTGCTCATCGACGCGCACCGCGGGCGCGGGCGCGAGCAGCCACACCAGCGGCGCGAGCAGGAACGCGGCCACGATCATGTCGAACCACAGAATCGAGATCACCTTCGACGCAGCCATCCCGCGCTTCGTCGCCAGCTCCATCACGAACACCGACACGCGATCGAAGCGCATCGAGAAGAACAGCACCACGTGCAGGATCAGCACGACGACGAGGAATCGCGCCAGTCCGCGCAGCGGTGCACGCCATCGCATCGATCGCGCACATCGATCGCAGAACGAAAACACGAACCCGCGCTTCACCGCGATCCGTTGCGAGGCTTCGGACGCGCCGCACGACGCGCACCGCGACGGCATCGACACCTCGCGCGCCGTCTCGACGAAGTCATCGGTCTGCATCGCGCGCTCGCGACGCATGCGATTGATCGACAGCGTGAGAAACCACGCCACGACTGCCGCGAACACGAGGCCGACGATCCGCGCGCGAGATCCATCATCCGCCTGCAGCAGGAAAGCGACCGCGACCGACATCCGCGGCGATCTTAGCATCGCGCTTTTCCGGCTCGCGAGTTGCGTTACGCTCCGTTCATGAACGCCAGTCACAGCGGCACCTTCCTCCTCGGCGGCAATCTTCCCGTGCATCGCCTCGGATTCGGTGCGATGCGCATCACGGGCGACGGCGTTTGGGGTCCACCGAAGAATCCGCAGAACGCGCTGGCCGTCCTGCGCCGCGCCATCGACCTTGGCGTGAATCTCATCGACACCGCCGAGTCGTACGGACCGCACGTCAGCGAAGAGTTGATCGCCGAAGCGCTGCATCCGTATCCGAAGGGACTCGTGATCGCGACAAAGGGTGGCTTCGATCGTTCGGGACCTGGCCAGTGGACCGAGAACGCGCGACCGGAACGTCTGCGCGAAGAGCTCGAGGGCAGTCCGCGCCGCCTGCGCGTCGACACGATCGACCTCTGGCAACTGCACCGCATCGATTCCAAAGTCCCGGAAGCGGACCAGTTCGAAACCATGCGCGCCTTTCAGCGCGAAGGCAAAGTGCGGCACCTCGGCTTGTCCGAGGTGAAGGTGAAGGAGATCGAGCGCGCGAGAAAGTACGTCGACATCGTCTCCGTGCAGAACCGCTACAACATCGCCGACCGCGAGTGGGACAAAGTCGTCGACTACTGCGAGCGCGAGAACATCGCCTTCATCCCCTGGTACCCGCTGCAGACCGGCAAGCTCGCGACGAGCGGCGGCGCGCTCGCGCGCATCGCGAACGCGCACAACGCCACGCCCGCGCAGATCGCGCTCGCCTGGCTGCTCCGGCGATCGAAGGTCATGCTGCCGATCCCCGGCACTGCGAGCGTCGCGCATCTCGAAGAGAACATCGCCGCGGCGGAGATTCCGTTGAGCGACGACGAGTACGCCGCGCTCGACTAGTCGAGAATCTCCGCCTTGTTCCCCTCCTCGGTCAGCCACGCCTTGCGATCGCCGGCGCGGTTCTTCGCCAGCAGCATGTCGATCGTCGCCATCGCCGGCGCCTCCTCGGGAATCGTCAGGCGGACGAGGCGGCGCGTGTTCGGATCCATCGTCGTCTCGCGGAGCTGCGACGGATTCATTTCGCCGAGTCCCTTGAAGCGCTGGATGTTCACCTTGCCGCGAATGCCCTCCGCCTCGATGCGCGCCAGCACGCCCTCGCGCTCCGCGTCGTCGAGCGCGTAGTACACGTGCTTGCCGACGTCGATGCGGTACAGCGGCGGCATCGCCACGTGCACGTGTCCATTCTCGACCAGCTTGCGGAAGTGCTTCACGAACAGCGCGCAGAGCAGCGTCGCGATGTGCGCGCCGTCCGAGTCCGCGTCGGCGAGGATGCAGATCTTGCCGTAGCGCAGGCCGTCGACGCTGCTCGATCCCGGATCGACTCCGAGCGCGACCGCGATGTCGTGCACCTCCTGCGACGACAGCACTTCGCCCGACTCCACTTCCCACGTGTTCAGAATTTTTCCGCGCAGCGGCATGATCGCCTGGAACTCGCGGTCGCGCGCCTGCTTCGCCGAGCCGCCCGCGGAGTCGCCTTCGACGAGGAACAGCTCCGTGCGACTGAGATCCTGCGCCGTGCAGTCGGCGAGCTTGCCGGGAAGCGCGGGACCGGACGTCAGCTTCTTGCGTTCGACCTTCTTCCCCTGCTTCAGGCGCACCATCGCCTGATTGATCGCCACGCTGGCGATGCGTTCCGCGTCCGCGACGTTGTTGTTCAGCCAGATCGAAAACGCGTCCTGCGTCACGCCGGAGACGAACGCCGACGCCTCGCGCGACGACAGGCGATCCTTCGTCTGACCCGTGAACTGCGGATTCGTCATGCGCACCGACAAGATCGAGCTGCAGCGCGCCCACACATCCTCGGGCGCGAGCTTCACGCCGCGCGGCAACAGATTGCGGAACTCGCAGAACTCGCGGATCGCCTCCGTGAGTCCGGTGCGGAATCCATTCACGTGCGTACCGCCCTGCGCGGTCGGGATCAGATTCACGTAGCTCTCGCCGACGACGTCGCCGTCCTCCGCCATCCACACGACCGCCCAGTCGACCTCGTGATCGTGTCCCTTGAAATGACCGGTGTACGGAATCTCCGGCAGCAGTTCCTCGCCCGCGAGCGACGACTTCAAGTAATCCGTCAGCCCTTCCTCGAAATACCACTCCTCGTTGTCCGCCGGATCCTGCTCGCTGATGAAGCGCATGCGCAGCTTCGGACGCAGCACCGCCTTCGCGCGCATCACGTGTTTGAGTCGCGGCACGTTGAACTTCGGC
>DATELS010000522.1:0-4183 GCA_035276365.1 Thermoanaerobaculia bacterium | reverse complement strand
CTGCGCCGGATTCCGTACATCCGGCCATCGGTCTCATTTCCGCTAAGTCGTTCCACCTCTGCGACTTGACTGCGAACCGCCACGTGGTGCCACGCTTGCGATAGGGCAGGCAAATGACTTTCGCTGCCCGCACCAAGCGCCGCATGGCGTGGTATGTCTTCGCACTCGTCGCCGCCGTGCTCGTCGGCGCCGCGGTGATCACCACGCTCAGTTTCCACCGTCTCACCGCGAGCCTCGACACGTCGAACGAGACGCACGCGACGCTCTTCCGGACGGAGCGCGCGATGACGCTGCTCGAACATGCGGTCAGCGCGAAGCGCGCGTTTCTGCTCACGCACGATTCGTCGTACCTCGACGCGAGCCGCGAGCTGCTGCGACGCGTCGATCGCGAGCTCGCGGAGATCGCGCCGTCGCTCACCGACGATCCGGGCGACGCCGCGTTGAACGCGAGACTCAACCTGATTCTCACGGACATGCACGCGCGCATGCTCGCCGTCGCGAGCGCCGATGCGAACGCGGAGACGATGACGAAACACGTGAACGCCGATCGCGCGAACATGGAGGAACTGCGCGCGCTGATCGAGAACCTCGAGCGCACGGATCTCTCGCGCGCGCAGAAGCACGAGCGCGTCGTGAAGTCGCATGCGGACGTCGCGCTGCAGGCGGCGGGCGCGGGCAGCATCATGGTCGTCGCGCTGATCGCGTTCTCGCTCATGACGCTGCGCCGGCAGATCGCGGAGCGCGCGCGGGCGCAGGACGCGCTGACGAACGCCAACGTCGCGCTGAAGACGAAGATGGGGGAGCTCGAGCTGCACGCTCAGGAATCCCTCCTTCTCAGCGACCTCGGCGAGATTCTGCAGGTCTGCCCGTCGATCGAAGAGACGAGCAAAGTGCTGCCGCTGTTCATGACCGAGCTGTTCCCGGCGTCGACCGGCGCGATCTATTCGCTGAAGGAGTCGCGCAATCAACTCGACGTGATCGGCACGTGGGGCGGCGCGACAATGCCGGACACGTTCGATCCCGCCGATTGCTGGGCGCTGCGCAAGGGTCGCATGCACGTGATCGGCGAAGGTCCGATGCTGATCTGTGAGCACAACGATGGCGTGCCGCCGCTCGGATCGATGTGCGTGCCGATGATGCGCCACGGCGATGCGATCGGCATTGTGCATCTGCGTCCAGCGGATGCGCTCGACGGCAAGTTGAAGATCTTCGCGAAGACAGTCGCCGATCAGGTGTCGCTCGCGCTCGCGAATCTGCGCCTGCAGGAGTCGCTGCGCACGCGCGCGGTGCGCGATCCGCTGACGGGACTCTTCAACCGCCGCTATATGGAGGAGTCGCTCGAGCGCGAGATCCGTCGCTCGGGACGCAAGGGCACGGCCGCGGGCGTGATGATGCTCGACGTCGATCATTTCAAGCACTTCAACGACACGTTCGGCCACGCCGGCGGCGACGCGCTCCTGCAGAATCTGGCGACGCTGATGTCGTCGATGTTTCGCGAGGAAGACATCGTCTGTCGCTACGGCGGCGAGGAGTTCGCGGTGATTTTGGCCGAGACCGATGAGGGGAGCCTGCTGCAGCGCGCGGAGGAACTGCGGATGGCGGTGAAGACGCTGCACGTGCGCCTCAACGGCCAGCCGCTCGGACGCATCACGATGTCGATCGGCGCCGCGCTCTCGACGACGCACGGCGCGACGGTCGACTCGCTGCTCGCCGCCGCGGATCACGCGCTGTACCAGGCGAAGCAAGCCGGTCGCGATCGCGTGGTGAGCGCGTCGGAGCGGCCGGAATTGCACGCGGTGTCGTAGCGGACGTCTTGACGCGCGCCTGCGATGCGCGTACTCTCCCGCGCCAACATGACGCTCTTCGCCTGCATCGCCGCGCACTCCTGCGCGACCCGCATGGGCCGAATGATGATGCGTCGCCCGGGCGCAAGCGCGTAATCACGCGCGTCTGCTGACCCGGGTCCCTCCGCGACCTTCTCCCTTCAATCGCTAACGCACCGAACTTTTCGGCCGAGGAGGACATTCATGGCCTATCGATTCGATACCCGTGCAATTCATGCCGGTCAGACGGACGATCCGACCACCGGCGCCGTCACGACACCGATCTATCAAACCTCGACGTTCCGGCAGACCGAGCCCGGAATCAACAAAGGCTTCTGCTACGCGCGCACCGGACATCCCACGCGCGCGGCGCTGGAAGAGAATCTCGCCGAGCTCGAAGGCGCGCGCTACGGGCTCGCGTTCGCGAGCGGCATGTCCGCCATTCACGCCGTGCTCTCGCTGCTCAGCCGCGGCGATCACGTCGTGTCGACGCAGGATCTCTACGGCGGCGCGTGGCGCATCTTCACGAAAGTCTTCTCGCGATTCGGCATCGACTTCACCTTCGTCGACACGCGCTCGCCGGTCGCGATCGAGGCGGCGATTCGACCGGAGACGAAGCTGCTGTGGCTCGAGACGCCATCCAATCCGCTGCTGCATGTCACGGACATTGCCAGATGTACTGCCATTGCTCGTGCCAGACAGATTCCCACCGTCGTTGACAACACGTTTGCCACGCCAGTGCTGCAGCAGCCGCTCGCGCTCGGCGCGGATCTCGTGCTGCACTCGACCACCAAGTACATCAACGGCCACAGCGATGTCCTCGGCGGCGCCGTCGTGACGAACGATCAGGGACTCTACGACGAGCTGAAGTTCCTCCAGAACGCGATCGGTGCGGTGCCGGGTCCGCAGGATTGCTTCCTCATTCTGCGCGGTGTGAAGACGCTCGGACTGCGCGTCGAGCGGCACTGTTCGAACGCGGAGTTGCTCGCGCGATTCCTCGCGGCGAACGATCGCGTGAAGCGCGTTTCCTATCCGGGCTTCGTCGACCAGCCCGATCACGCGGTGGCGCGCAAGCAGATGACCCGTTTCGGCGCGATCGTGTCGTTCGAGCTCGATGCGACGCTCGAGGAGACGCGCGCCTTCACGCGACGCCTGCACCTCTGGACGCTCGCCGAATCCCTCGGCAGCGTGCGCAGTCTGTTCTGTCATCCCGCCACGATGACGCACGCGTCGGTGGAGCCCGAGGTGCGGAGGAGCGTCGGAATCAGCGACAGCCTAATTCGGCTGTCGGCCGGACTCGAGGACGTGCGCGATCTCATCGAAGATCTCGAACAGGCGTTCGCGCGCACGACACGAACGACAACGGCGCAGGCCGAGGAGTGTGTGGCGTGAGCGCGGTGAAGATTGGACTCCTCGGATGCGGAACCGTGGGCGGCGGATTCGTGCGCCTCGTCGCGCGCGAGCGCGAGCGGATTCGCGCGCGGTTCGGCGTCGACCTCGACATCAAACGCATTCTCGTTCGCGACATCAGCAAAGAGCGGCCCGGCGTTGCGCCGGGCCTGCTCACCACGTCCGCGACCGACGTCATCGACGACGGCTGCGACGTCATCGTCGAAGTCGTCGGCGGCGTGCATTGCGCGGGCACGTTCATTCGTCGTGCGCTCGCGCGCGGCAAACCGGTCGTCACCGCGAACAAGGCGCTGCTCGCGTCGGCGGGAGGCGAGTTGTTCGCCACCGCCGCGCGGCACGGCGTCGACATCGGGTTCGAAGCCAGCGTCTGCGGCGGCGTGCCGGTGATCGCCGCGCTGCGTCGCGGACTCGCGGGCGACTCCATCGAGTCGATCACCGCAATCCTCAACGGGACGTCGAACTACGTCCTGTGCCGCATGGAGGAAGGTCTCGGCCTTGCGGACGCCGTTGCGTGCGCGCAGGAGCGCGGTTTCGCCGAGGCAGATCCGACGCTCGACGTGAGCGGCGAGGACGCGGCGCAGAAGCTGGCGATTCTCGCGCAGCTCGCGTTCGATGCGCCGGTGCGGCGGACGCGCGTCGCCGGCATCGAAGACGTGAGCGCGGACGACGTTGCGCGCGCGCGTCGCGAGGGATTCGTCATTCGGCAGATCGCGGAGGCGACGAGGGTCGCGGGAGGCGTCGAGTTGAGTGTCCAGCCGCGAAGGCTGCGGCGCAACGAGCCGCTGGCGCGCGTCATCGATGAAGAGAACGGCGTCGTCATTCGCGGGAGGAGCGTCGGCGACGTGTTCCTCAGCGGCCGCGGCGCGGGGTCGGGACCGACGGCCGTGGCGGTGTTGTCGGATGTTTTGAGTGGTTTCCGCAGAGTCCCATAAGATGGATTATGTTAAATC
>DATELS010000521.1:0-5972 GCA_035276365.1 Thermoanaerobaculia bacterium | reverse complement strand
AGAATCGCAGCCTAGATAGTAGTTAGCCGGACTACAGTAGGACTTGACCCGCCACGTTTGGCCCGGCACACTCCTCGTTTGAGGTCAAGATGCAAACCATCGATTTTCTGCGCACGTCGAAGTGGATTACGGACCAGTATTCTGAACAGACTAAAGAGCTGCTGCTGCAACAGCATATGCGTCTCAACGTCGCAGAGGGGGACGATCGCAGAAGGCTAGTCGCGGCGTTTCTTCGCGCAACAACGGAAGTCGCCGTCGTCGCGGAACGATTGGGTGCAGATCCGCATGCACCGAGCATCCTTCGCGCGTTTCATTTGGCCCCGCTGCTTGAGCGAGAGTTCGCGAACGTCTTGGCGGAGAAGATCGCCGCGTACGGCGCGATCGAACGAGACGAGCGAGCAATGCACGACCTGATGTCCACGCTCGCTGACATTCGGATGCCATGGCGGATCTTCTCAAATTGTATAGCGCCTACCGAAAAGCTATTAATCCCGCCGGCGGTAAGTTCTGAACTCGACTTCGATGACATCTTGACCCTGGAGCTGCGCTACGACGGCGATATAAATCCTAAAGCCGAGATTGTCGCGCGCGTCTTGGCGAGTTCGGATCTTCTGTACGCCACCCTTTGCCGTATACTTCGACAACAGGAGTTTCCTCCCATGACTGTCCTCTTTGCGGATAGCGGGTCGGCGGTCCGGTTCGATCTGGGCGGTCTTGGTGATCCAATTCGTGCTGCTAAAGAGTTTCTTGTTGAGCTCTGGAATCGCTATCGCCACCGCAAGGCTGAAGATTACAAGGCAAATGTTGACGCGCTCCTCAACGGGACAAAAGCTGTTGCCACACTGGAGTTACTCCGGCAGCAAGGTGCGATTACTGAGGAGGAGTTCTCGCGCTTCAAGCACGATCTGCTCGATGCCGGCACCGCTCTTTTTGAGAGCGGCAGTCTGCCACGCGAGATTCCACGATTGGAAGTGGTTCCAAACCAGAGAATTCTGGCGGAGATACAAAGAAAGCTATTGCCGGCAGCAACTATGGACGCAAACTCGGAGTCTCATGCCGCCGAGACAGAATCGACACGCAAACGTACAACGAAGCGCAAGCAGTCCTCTCAGCGAAAACATAAATCGAAGTAACATCGGGAGGCCAACTTTACGCTCCAGTCGACCGCGTGCCATTCGCTGACGGCGGCGGAGCGTACTGGCCACTCCAAGCTTCCTTGCCGTCACGCCGCTGCAGACGGCATTACGGCCTTCGAGGCATCTCTGCTGGCAACTGCAGCGCCGTTCTGCCGCTCGCACATAAAGACACGGGTTGGCCGAGCGTGGGAGCCGTTAGGTAGACACAATGGAGATTCCTTTGGTTAGGAGAGCGCGAATGAGTCATACAAGGGCACTCTTGAGCGCGACGATCACTTCCACAGTCGAGAATTACGACGATTTCTCCCGGATAGTCGCTCTGAGGATCTTCAACAAGTGACGCCGTGTTCTCTGGGATAGCAAGCTCTCTCGCCAGCATTGACTTTGCCAGCCGCCATCTTTCCGCACAGGAAGAATAGTTCCGCTTGGGAACTCATCTCGATCTCTCGTCGGAATGCCGGTCAAGCGCGAATTGCGATTCGATGCGCCGATCGGGAACGAGCCAGATCATCGCTACAGTCGCGTAGATGGCATCGGCGATGAGCGGATGAACGAAGGCCACTATGAGGGCGGTCAGGTAGAGCGTCATGGAAATCTTGCCCTTGCGGTCCTTCCCTACGGCCTTTGCGAGTGGAGAATCCTTTCCTTCGAGCGCGATGATGCGTGCCTGAAGAATCGTGTACGCGACGGCCGCTGCGAGGAGAACGAAGCCATAGAGCGCCGTTGGCAGCGAAGCGAAATGATTTTCGCCCATCCAGGTCGTCATGAACGGAACGAGCGAGAGCCAGAACAGGAGATGCAGGTTCGCCCACAGGACACTGCCGCTGACATGCCTGGCCGCGTGAAACATGTGGTGATGGTTCGACCAGTAAATGCCCAGATAAATGAAGCTGAGAACGTACATCAACAGCGTGAATACTGTATGGCGGATCGCCAGCCAGTCGTTTCCTTGCGGCACCTTGAGCTCGAGCACCATGATCGTGATCAAGATGGCGATCACGCCGTCGCTGAAGGCCTCCAGTCGTGTCGTCTTCATCGGATCAGTGTACGGCTATACTGCGCGGCGCGGGAGGCCGTTCCATGAAGCGAGTGACGGGAATCGGCGGTGTCTTCTTCAAGGGGCGTGACGCGGTTGCTCTGCGCCGGTGGGTATCAGAAGCATCTTGGGAGGGGAATCGGATCGAATTGTGGGAGCCGCCCAAAGGCGGGCTTTAGATCTGTTGCCGACGATCCGCAGGTATTGTCCGAATTGCGGCGCTCAGCTCCGCGAGGTCGGCGACTTTCGCCGCTTCTGGCTCACGGTGTATGTATGCCCGACGAATGAGCTCGATGCGTTTTTGCATGTCGCGGACAATCGATGGATCTATCCGCTGCAGGAACTTCAGCGTGGCGTACTGGATGCGCTGCGCGTTGCGGACGACGCGAAACTCGAGCTCGCGGTGAGCCGGATCAAGAGAATCGACTATAAGACGGTTTCGATCGTGGGATTCGAGCACACGTTGCTGGGTTGCTACGATCCGTCACGGGATTACGATGTCGTCTATCGCAGCCCGTGATTTCAAGGCTCGCCAGCTACTTTTCTGTCTTTCCGCTCACGCAGTCGCGCGACCTCACGATCCAGTAATTCGAAAAACGAGCCCTGGAACGGCTCGAATTCGTCGGTCTCGTGCCGCCATTGCGCGATGTCGCCATTGTGATCGAACACGTATAAATCAGCGTCGCCAACGACTTTCAGACACGGGACGCGTTGATGTCCTGTGGTGTTCACGAACTCCGCGGCGGCCAGCTCGAGATTCATCCACTCCGGAATTTCGGGACTCAATCCGTACGTGAAAACCGCGTATAGAAACGTCCAGAACGGTGCGACTGCGTACGGCTCGGCACGCGGCCAAACATCCTCTTTCACCTCGACATAAAGACCGCCGAGGGTTCCGGTCGAATGGGCCAAGAAGTCTTTGGGCAATTTGCAACCGTGACGCTCCGCCACGGCAGTCAGTTGCTTCTTCGCCGGCGGATTCGCGCCGGCGCCTGTGACCCAGAAATCGCGGTCCAGGTGACGGCGCAGGATTTCGTCCGTGCGATCTTTCGTCCAGAACACGGCTAGTCGTTCGAGCTCTGCCGGAACCGCACCCGGATGTCCTTCACCACCACCTCGTCATCCTCGGCGGGCTCGATGTAGAGGTAGTCGCCGGCGATGTTTTTCGCGTCGATCGTGAACGTGCGGCCGTCGCGGGGGATGTCGAGCGCGTACTCGAGGATCTCGTCGTCGATGCGGATGCGCAGCTCGCCGCCGGCGCGCGTCCCGACATCATCGCGTGCGTAGAAACGCAGCGACTCCACCGGACGGCCGTCGAGGTTGATCCGGATGCGCGCGCGGCGGCCGCCGCATTCGCTGCCGCCGATGCAGGCGCCTTCATCCGTGATCTCGCGCGGGCCGCGGCCCCAGCCGCCGCCGCGATAACCGCCGCCGCCGCCGCGGCCGTACAGCACCTCGATGTCCTTCACGTCCACTTCGTCATTGCTCGCCGTCTCGATGACGAGCTTCGAGCCCACGATGTGATCCACGTCCAGCTCGTGACGTTTTCCGTTGCGCTGCACGTCGATGTAGAAGCCGACCGTCGTGTCGTCGATGCGCACCGAGAGCTTCCCATCCGCGCGCTCGCCGATCGCGTCGTGCGCGAAGAAGCGGACGCCGAGCACCGGGGCGTCGGCGAGAGCGATCGTGATGCGCTTGCCGTTCTTGCCGCACTCCGTCCCCCCGATGCAGCCCGACGCGTTCGGATACGCGCGCCAGCCCTCGCGGCCGCCGCGCGTGTCGTCCGGCTCGCCGCGGTCGCGCGGGATGCGTCCGCCGCGATCGCGTCCGTACTGCACCGCGATGTCCGTGATCTCCACCTCGTCGTCGTTCGCCGGCTCGAAGATCAGGTAGCGGCCGCGCAGCTCATCGACGTCGATCGTGAATGTCTCGCCGCGCCGCGGGATGTCCATGTAGCCGCGGATCGTGTTCCCGTCGATCTTCACGCGCAGCGCGCCTTCGGCCTTCGTCCCGATGTTGTCGTGCGCCGTGAAGCGGACGCCGACCACCGGCCGGTCCTCGAGCGGAATGCGCAGCTTCTTGTCGCGACAGCCGTCGCCGCCGATGCAGTTCGTCTCGCCGCGCAGCGGCGTCCAGTTCTGGGCGAAGGCGGCGGTGGCGAGGAGGACGAGAACGAGAGGGAAGAGCAAGCGGCGCATGCCGAGATTCTAAATCGCATTGCAGGGCGGCATCGAGAACCACGTCGACTGCTCGAAGCGCGTTCCGCCCGCGGAGCCCGACCATTGCCACGACTTCCCGTCGTCCGTTTCGATCTCGACTTCGATGCGCGTGCCGCGATCTACGGCGATCGGCTTCTCCAGCGGAAGGAACCCTTGCGACCAATGCGTTGCGCGCGTGCCGCGATTCGAGATCGACACATCTTCGATCAGCGTCGCGTCGAACCACGTCGCGAATCCGTGCAGCGTCGCGCGTCGCGACGCGAGGAAGCTCGCGCTCCCGCGCACGACCGTCGAGTCGAACGTCGCCAGCTCGACGTCGATCGCGTTCACGCCGTCGTCGAGATGCGCGCTCTCCTCGATGTGCACGAGGTGCATCGCGTTCGACGCGAACACGCGCAGTTGCGCGAGATCGAGTCCGTAGCGACGCGTGCTCCACCATGCGATGAGTGAGTCGTAGTCCTCCGTGATCTCGACCGGCGCGACGCAGAGCGACAGCGCGCGCGGGATGATGCGCGCGTTCGGCCGCAGCAGCCGCGCGCGTGCATCGAGCACGTGGCCGAGGATGCCTTCGTCGAAGCCGGAGACGCCCATCGTCTCCGTGACCAGCACGTTCGCGCGCTCCGGCAGCTCCGCCTCCGCCGACTCCGCGTGAAACACCGTCACGCGATCGTCGAGGCGCAGATGGCGCGCGAGAAAGCGGATCACGTCCGCCATATGCGTCTGATCGATCGCGTACACGCGCGACGCGCCCGCGTCGCATGCGAAGAACGACAGCACGCCCGAGCCGGCGCCGAGGTCGAGGACGACGTCGCCGGGCTTCACGACGTTGCGAATGGCCTCGCGATAGCCGCGCGTGCGCAGCTCGTCCGCGAGGAGCGCGCGGTGATAGTCGAAGAACTCGTTCACGCCCACGCCTTCGCGCGCTCGACGCCGCGCCGCCACAGCGCGATCTTCGCCTCGCGCGCGTCGCTCGAGATCGACGGCTCGAACGTCCGCTCCGCGGTCCACTGCGCGTCGATCTCGTCCTCGGACCAGAAGCCGGTCGCGAGTCCCGCGAGATACGCGGCGCCGAGCGCCGTCGTCTCCGCCATGCGCGTGCGGATCACGGGGATGCCCGCGACGTCCGCCTGCATCTGCATCAGCAGATCGTTGACCGAGGCGCCGCCGTCGACGCGGAGCTCGCGAAGGGTGATGCCGGAGTCGGCGCGCATCGCGTCGAGCACGTCCGCGGTCTGCAGCGCGATTGACTCCAGCGCCGCGCGCGCGAGGTGCGCGGAGGTGGCGCCGAGGGTGAGGCCGAGGATGGCGCCGCGGGCGTAGCCGTCCCAGTGCGGCGTCCCGAGTCCCGTGAACGCGGGGACGAAGACCACGCCGTTCGTGTCGTCGACGGAGCGCGCGAGCGACTCGATGTCCGCGGAGCTCTTGATGATGCCGAGTTGATCGCGCAGCCAGCGGATGGCGGCGCCGGTGACGAAGATGCTTCCTTCGATCGCGTAGTTGCGCGCGTCGGCGGCGATGGTGGCGAGCAGTCCGTGCGACGACGACACCGCGTCGCTGCCGGTGTGCATGACGACGAACGAG
>DATELS010000520.1:0-5121 GCA_035276365.1 Thermoanaerobaculia bacterium | reverse complement strand
TACGTCATCACGAGCGATCGCCGCGACGCCCTCGCCGCGCAGCTCCGCGACGCCGGCATCGGCACGCTGATTCACTATCCGATCCCGCCGCACCTGTCGAACGCATACGCGGGCGGGGGATGGCGGAAAGGACAGTTCCCGATCACGGAACGCCTCGCGTCGACGGTGCTCAGCCTGCCGATGGGACCGCACCTCTCGCAGGAGCAAGTGGATTTCGTCGTGAAGTGGCTCCGGCAGTAGGACTCGAACCTACGACCCGCGGATTAACAGTCCGCTGCTCTACCAACTGAGCTATGCCGGAGTATGGAGCTCCGAAGGGGGCGGAAAATAGCACCGCCCTCACCCCCGGTCAAGGCAGGCGCGCGGGATAACGCCCGCTCCGGCGGACGGATTCCCGCAGCCGCGGCAGCAACTCCGCCACCTCCGCGTACTCGATGAGCTCGATCTCCGCGTCGCCGGCGATCATCGCGCTGCATCGCTGCGTGTACGCCGGACGAAAGAGACAGATCACCGGGATCGCGCGGCGATAGCGCGCGTACGCGATTTCGTATCCCACTCCGTGCGACGGCTTCGATACCTCCGCCACCACGACGTCCGCCTCGTCGAGCCACGCGCGATCGCGAAGGAAGATCGCCGTGCGATCCGATCCCTCGCCGAACGCGCTCACGTGCGCCGCGGCGACTGATCCCGCGAGCACGCGATGCCCGTCTTCCTCCAGCGCTGCCACGATGCGCTGGTACAACTCCACGTCCTCGCGGCCGCCGGTGATCGAGCCCGAGAAGTAGATCGTCGTCGCCACGCCGCGGCAGTCTACAATTCGCGCCGCATGTCGCGCGAGATCGTGATCAATGCCACTCGTCACGAGTCGCGCATCGCCGTCCTCGACGAGGGGCAGGTCGTCGAGCTGTGGGTCGAGCGCACGCGGCATCGCACCATCGTCGGGAACATCTACAAAGGCCGCGTCACCAAAGTCCTCCCCGGCATGCAGTCCGCCTTCGTCGACCTCGGCCTCGACCGCGACGCCTTCCTCTACGTCTCCGACGTCATCGAAGACCTCGAAGAGTACGAGAGCGAGACGACGGACGAATTGCATATCGATCGTGCCGCAGACGACATCCAGACGCATCGTCCCGAGGCGTCGATCGCGGACTTGTTGCGCGAGGGACAGGAGATCGTCGTCCAGGTGTCCAAAGACACCATCGCCGGCAAAGGCGCGCGCATCACCAGCCACGTCACACTCCCCGGCCGTTTCCTCGTGTACATGCCCACGGTGAATCACATCGGCGTCTCGCGTCGCATCGAGGGCGAGGAAGAGCGCACGCGACTCAAGGAAATCCTCGAGCGCATTCGTCCCGGCAATCACGGCGGATTCATCGTCCGCACGGCGGGTGAGGGTCGCGGCGAGGAAGAGTTTCTCGCCGACTTCCGCTACCTCACCGATCTGTGGGAACAGATCAAGCGGCGCGCGGAAAAGTCGTCCGCGCCGGCGGCCATTCATCACGATCTCGATCTCGTGCTGCGCACGATCCGGGACGTCCTCTCGCCCGAGTTCAAGAGCGTGTGGGTCGACTCGATCGATCAGTACCAGCGCATCGTCGAGTTCCTCGATCAGATCCAGCCGCAGCTCGTGTCGCGTGTACGCCTCTATCGCCGCGATGAGCCGATCTTCGACGAGTTCGGCATCGAGCCCGAGATCGCGAAGGCGCTCAAGTCGAAAGTGTGGCTCAAGTCCGGCGGCTACATCGTCATCAATCAGACCGAGGCGCTGGTGGCGATCGATGTGAACACGGGGAAGTACGTCGGGAAGAAGAATCTCGAAGAGACCGTGTTCCGCACGAACGTCGAGGCGGCGAAAGAAATCGTCCGCCAGATCCGTCTGCGCGACCTCGGCGGCATCATCGTCCTCGACTTCATCGACATGGAAGAGCCGCTGAATCGCCAGCGACTCTTCGAGGCGCTGGAGATCGAGATCCGCAAGGATCGCTCGAAGACGAAAGTCCTGCAGATCTCCGAGTTCGGGTTGATCGAGATGACGCGCAAGCGCGTGCGGCAGAGTCTCGAGCGCTCACTCACGCAGGCATGTCCGTACTGCGGCGGCAGCGGACGGATCAAGTCGAACACCACGATCGCGCTGGAGATCTGGCGTGAGCTCATGAAGCTGCGCGACTTTCACGAAGGACAGGACGTCATCGTGCGCGTGAACCCGATCGTGTACGGCACGCTCCACACCGGCGACCCGATTTTCGAAGAGGTCGAGCGGACGATGGGCATCCACCTCGTCTTCAAGCCGGACGAGTCGCTGCATCACGAGCAGTTCGACGTCATGAGGATCTGACCGGCACGTCCCATGCACTTGTCCGGTCCGGAGTCGCAATGCCTCTGGACGAGACATTCACCAACCTCGCGTCATTCCTGAACAGTCTGGATGC
Source organism: Thermoanaerobaculia bacterium (assembly GCA_035276365.1). Classification (GTDB taxonomy): domain Bacteria; phylum Acidobacteriota; class Thermoanaerobaculia; order Gp7-AA8; family Gp7-AA8; genus QHVT01. Next base: position 2,692 of record DATELS010000520.1, on the reverse strand, counting down.
GGAAGGGGAGCAGAAGTTCGAGCTCTCGCATTCGCTGGTCATCATCTGTCCGGACTGCGGGAAGAACATCGCCTTTCGCGGGCGCTGCCCGAAGTGTGCGGGCAACAGTTGGATTCCCGCGGGACACGCGGGCGGAATCTTCGAGCGCACGAAGGCGCAGCGTCTGCGCAGGATGATCGCCGACGAGGACGACACGCTCACCGCGAAGCAGCGGGATGCGGACGCGCAGGACGCCGCGGCGGACAGCGCGTCGCGCTAGGTGTCGAGCCCCTCGCGCAGATACTCCTCCTCGACGAATTTCCGGAAGAGCTCTTCGTACTCCGCCGTGTTCGGACGCGGCGCGCGACGGAGCGCGTTGATGCGCTTGCGCGCGCTGGCCTCGCGCTCTTCTTCGCGCCGCAACTCGTCGGCGAGCGCCTGACTGGCGGCGAGCTGCACCGCCTCGCGGTCCTTGAGAAGGACGACCGCGCGCGAGCGCGCGAGCGCGTCGACGAGGTCCCGGCCGAGTTGATTGAGGCGGTCCCGCGAGGGACGGACCATATCCTCGCATTGTACGGCGGCAGGCACCACCGACAGCGCGCTCGACGTCGTCCTCGTCGTAACTCTAGTGGACGGGTTCCTCTCCAGGCGTTTCGTCGCCGCCACCGTTCTCCTCCGGCTGTTCTTTCTCGACGAGCTTGACCGCGGCCACCACCGTGTCGCCCTCGTCGAGGTTGATCACGCGCACGCCCTGCGTGTTGCGTCCGATCGAGCGGATCGACGTCACGGGGACGCGAATGATCATTCCCTGTTCCGTGATCAGGAGCACCTGATCTTCATCTGATACGTGCGCGATGCCCGCAACGTTTCCGTTGCGCTCCGTGGTCTTGATGTCGATGACGCCGTAGCCGCCGCGATGCTTGGTCGGATACGCGGAGACGGGCGTGCGTTTGCCGAAGCCCTTTTCCGTGACCGTGAAGATGTAGCCGCGGCTGTCGCTCGCGAGCTCCGCGCTCTCCGCGTTCTCGTCGGTCGTCTCGGTCTCGGTGTCGACGTCGTCCTCGACGACCGCGCCCGCGGGGAGCACGTCCATCTCGACGACGTGGTCGACCTCGCGCAGCGAGATCGCGCGCACGCCCGCGGCGCCGCGGCCCATCGGCCGCACCTCGGACTCGTTGAAGCGGATCGCGCGGCCGCTGGCGGTGCCGACGAAGACGTCCGCGTTGCCATCGGAGAGCGCGACGCTGTGCAGGTCATCGCCCTCGTTGATGTCGATGGCGATGATGCCCGTCGCGCGGACGTTCGAGAACGCCTCGAGCTCCGTCTTCTTGATCTTGCCGCCGCGCGTGGCCATGACGACGTACTTGCCTTCGCTGAAGTCGCGCGTCGTGAGGAGCGCGCGCACGTTCTCGCCCTGCTCGACCGGCAACAGATTCACGATCGCCTTGCCGCGCGCGTTCGCCGCGACCTCGGGGATCACGTGCACCTTCAGCCAGTACATGCGCCCGCGGTCCGTGAACACGAGCACGTACGCGTGCGTCGACGCGACGAAGAGATGCTCGACGATGTCTTCTTCCTTCGTCTGCATGCCGATGCGGCCTTTGCCGCCGCGGCGCTGCGCGCGATACATCGAGAGCGGCGAGCGCTTGATGTAGCCGCCGCGCGACACGGTGATGACCATGTCCTCATCCGCGACGAGGTCCTCGATCGAGATCTCGTTCTCCTCTGGGATGATCTCGGTGCGACGCACGTCGCCGTAGTGCTCTTTGATCTCGCGCAGCTCGCCCGAGATGATGTCGAGGACGAGCTTCTCGGACGCGAGGATCTCGCGCAGACGCGCGATCAGCGCGAGCACGTCCTGGTACTCGGCGACGAGCTTCTCGCGCTCGAGTCCCGTGAGGCGCTGCAGGCGCATGTCGAGAATCGCCTGCGCCTGGAGCTCGCTGAACTGCCATTTCGAGACGAGTCCGTCCTTCGCTTCCTGCGGCAGGCGGCTCGCGCGGATGTGCGCGATGATCTCGTCGAGGATGTCGAGCGCGCGAACGAGTCCCTCGAGGATGTGCGCGCGCTCTTCGGCTTTGCGGAGATCGAAGCGCGTGCGGCGCACGACGATCTCTTTGCGGTGATCGATGAAGTGCCGGAGGATCGTCGGGAGGTCCATGACCTCCGGCTTGTTGTTGACGATCGCCAGAAAGATGATGCCGAACGTCGTCTGCATCTGCGTGTTGCGATACAGATTGTTCAGCACGATCTCGGCGATGGCGTCGCGCTTCAACTCGATGACGACGCGGATGCCTTCGCGGTCCGACTCGTCGCGGAGATCGGAGATGCCTTCGATGCGCTTGTCGCGCACGAGCTCCGCGATCTTCTCGAGGAGACGCGCCTTGTTCGTCATGTACGGCACTTCCGTCACGACGATCTGCTGCTTGTCCGATTTCTTCTGCGTCTCGATGAACGCCTTCGCGCGCATCTGGATGATGCCGCGGCCGGTCGTGTACGCCTGGCGGATTCCCTCGAGGCCGTGGATGTAGCCGGCCGTCGGGAAGTCGGGACCGGGCATGACCGTCATCAGCTCCTTCACGCCGTCCGCGGGGTCGTCGATCATCATCAGGCACGCGTCGATCACTTCGCTCAGGTTGTGCGGAGGGATGTTCGTGGCCATGCCGACGGCGATGCCGGAGGAGCCGTTGACGAGAAGGTTCGGGAACTTCGA
>DATELS010000519.1:0-2060 GCA_035276365.1 Thermoanaerobaculia bacterium | reverse complement strand
TGTCCGGGATCGCGTTGTTGCTCGACGCCGGTTTGCATTCGATCACCGAAGGCCGCGACTCAGAAGCGCGCGAGATCATTACGCGCGCGCTCGATCGCCACCGCGCGACGATCGGCCAGTTGCGCGACCTCTCGTTCAACCTCGAACCGGTCGTGCTGCGCGACCAAGGTTTTGGTCCCGCAGTTCGTGCGCTCACCGATCAAGTCGCGCTCGAGCACGGCCTCCACGTCGACCTCGACGCCGACGCGGGCGACCGGCTCACCGAAAAGACGCAGGCTGCGCTGTACCAGATCATCCGCGAGGCGGTGAACCAGGCGATTCGACGCGGCCCGCCACAGGAACTGTCGATCGTGGTTGCAAACACGCGGGACGGCGGCGTGGAAACGCGCATCAGCGACGATGCGCCGGGCGAGCGGCGGCGGCGCACCCTCGACGAGCTCGCCGAGCGCGCACGGACGCTCAACGGCGAGCTGATCTTCGAGCCGGGCGAGAACGGAGGCACGACGGTGCGCGTCGTGCTGCCTCCATACGCCGTCGCCGGCTGACGTGAACCACTACATCTTCAACGTCGCGATGCTCGGAGACGCAGAGCGGGGCCTCACCTCTGGCATCTGGGAGATCGAAGGCGACGAGCGCCACGCGGACGCGCTTGCCCCTGGCGACGTCGCGCTCATCTACCTCGCGGCGCCTGCGCGCGTGTTCATCGGCCGCGCCGAAATCGCCTCCTCCGTTCGCGCCGAAGCGGCTCGATGCGATGTGGTCTTCCGGAGCGTCGAACGATGACCCGCCCGTACCCATGGCGTCGGTCCTCGCGAACATCGGTCCGTCAGACACAGCGAAGGCGGACTTCGATGCGAGCGTCGTGCTGATCAGCCCGGGCGAATACGAGGCCGCCCTGGCTGCTGCAGCCGCCGAGTCGGCGCGCGTGGAATAGTCTTTCGCGCGCGATGGCGGACGGATATCTCCTCTTCATCTGGAAGGCGAGCGGCTACGAGCTCCGTGAAGCATCGGGCGAGCCGCCGAACGTCGGCGACGAGGTCGACGCCGACGACGCGAAGCTGCGCGTCACGAAGGTCGCGCCCTCGCCGCTTCCCGGCGACGCGCGTCCGTGCGTCTATCTCGTCGCGGCCTAGCGCCTAGCTCGACGCGCTCTGCTGCGCGCACGTGCTGAGGCCGAGCTTCTGCGCGTCCGTGTTGTTCTGCTGATCGAGCGTCTGCAGGTCGTTGAGCAGCTGCTGGATCTTCGCGACGTCTTTCTTGTCGCTCGCAGGCAGGAGGCGGTTTGCAACGAGATCGTTCTCTTCCTGCGCGCGCGCGAGCAACTTCTTCCACGCGGCGTCATCCGACTGGGGCGGGCTCAGCTTCTTGAGCTCGTCCAGCTGCTGACGCGCCAGCGGCAACAGCTTCCGGAGCGCCGGGCTCAAGTCGTTGAGATTCTTCGGTTGCGCGACGGACTTCTGCTTCGCGTTGTACTTCGCGCAGATCGCGTTGCCCTTGGAGTCGAACTCCTGGCGCGACAGACGCTTGCCGCCCCCACCGCCGCCGCAACCGGCGAGGAGGAGCAGCGTGAGCAAACAGAATCCGATTCGGCGCACGACGCGATTGTGCCGCGTCAACCGGACCGCAAAACCGTTTCCGCCGCGGTGAGACCGAAGACGAGCGCTGCGGCGAGACCGCTCGCGTAGCCGCCGGTCGAGATCCCACCGACGTCAGCGCCGGCCGCGAACAGCCCGTCGATCGGCCGGCCGCCGGCTTCCGCGAGAACGCGACCTTCATCGTCGACGCGGAGTCCGCCGATCGTGTGTGTGATCCCCGGCGAGACGCGCACGGCGACCCGCGCATCCGACGGAGGGGAAAACGGGAGCTCGGACGGCGGGACAGCAGTCGAGGCCGTGGCGACCATGTCCGCGACGGTGCGGTCGCGAATGGTCTGCGCGAGCGCTGTGTCATCGAGCACGTACCACGCCCGCGCGTTCGGTTGACGCGCCGTTGCTTGGACGAGGTCGTTTTCCGACCACGAGACGTCCCCATCGAAAAACTGCTCGCCGTCATCGTTGAAC
>DATELS010000518.1:0-11518 GCA_035276365.1 Thermoanaerobaculia bacterium | reverse complement strand
TCGTGCCGTCGAAGACGCCGGAGTAAATCCAACAGCCGCATGACGTCGAGCCGTCATTCTTCAACTCGCCGAAGTGACGCAGCGGAGCTGCGTCACCCTGAGCGCAGCGAAGGGTCTCCGCGGCGACGGCCGTCGCATTTTGAGATCCTTCGCCGTCTTCGCGGCTCAGGATGACGCGTTTGCAGTGAATCTCGCGCAGCACTTCCTCCGCGTCTTCCTCCGCGTAGTCCCACGTGAGCGCGCGCAACGCGGCGTCGCGCGGCGCGTCGGTGGCCATCGCCTTGAGCTTGCGTCCAAGTGCGACGAGGAAGTGCAGCTCGCTGCGCGCCTCGCCGGGCGGCTCGATCGCTTTCTCGCGCCACTGCAAAAGGCGCTGCGTGTTCGTGAACGTGCCGTCCTTTTCCACGTGCGATGCCGCCGGAAAGAAGAACACCTCGGTCTCGATTTCGTCCGGCGCTTCTTCCCAGAACATCGCCGTCTCCGTCTCGACCATCTCGCGCACGACCATCCACTTCAGCTTGCGCATCGCCGCGCGCTCGAGCTGTCCGTTCGGCGAGCCGACCGCGGGGTTCTGCCCCATCACGAACAAGCCTTCGAGCTTGCCGTCCGCCATGTCCAGCCAGTAGCCAAAGTACGAGTGATCGCCGGTGAGGCGCGGGAGCCACGCGTAGCCGAAGCCGTTCTCGCGCGTCGCGGCGTCGCCGTAGTACGCCTTGAGCAGCGAGACCATGTACTTGTCGACGTTGTGCCACCAGCCCTTTTCCGCGGTGTGCTTCTTTAGATACGCGTCGAGCGTCGGCTCCTCCGACGTCGGCATCGGCAAGTAGCCGGGCAGGATGTCGTACAGCGTCGGGACATCGGTCGATCCTTGAATCGATGCGTGTCCGCGCAGCGCCATGATGCCGCCGCCCGGACGTCCGATGTTGCCGAGGAGGAGTTGGAGGATGGAGGCGGCACGGATCATCTGCACGCCGCTCGCGTGCTGCGTCCAGCCGACCGCGTAGCAGACCGCGCCCGTTTTCTCCGGCCCTGATGCGCGCGTGTACACGTCCGCGACTTCGAGGAAGCGCTCCTTCGGAATCCCGCAGAACTGCTCGACGAGCTCCGGCGTGTAGCGCGCGAAGTGGCGTCGCATGACCTGGAACACGCAGCGCGGATGCTGCAGCGTTTCGTCGCGCGGAGGATCGTGTTGCGTGCGCGGACTGCCCTGCCCTTCGCCGCGATGGCCGGTGTCGCCGCTGCCGCTCGTCGCGCCGGGATACTGCCACGTCTCCGCAGCCGAGAAGACCCCGCCCAACTCCTCGGTGTCGCGGAAGTCGTCGCGCACGATCACCGCGGCGTTCGTGTAACGCACGACGTACTCGCGGAACCAGCGCTCTTCCTCGAGCACGTAGCGAATGAGCGCGCCGAGGAAAATGAGATCGCTGCCGGCGCGGAGCGGCAGCCAGTAGTCGGACATCGCAGACGTGCGGTTGAAGCGCGGATCGACGTGAATGACTTTCGCGCCGTTCTTCTCACGCGCCTCGATGACCCACTGGAAGCCGACCGGATGGTTCTCCGCCATCGACGAGCCCATGATGAGGATCGCGTCCGCGTTGGCGAGGTCCTGCTGCGCGGTCGTCGCACCGCCGCGCCCGAGCGAGGTCCCCAGACCGGGGACCGTGGAGCTATGTCATATCCGCGCCTGATTGCTCAGGCAGACCATCCCCAGTCCCGCGGTGAAGAGTTTCTTGATGAGGTAGTTTTCTTCGTTGTCGAGCGTGGCGCCGCCGAGGTGGGCGACGCCGGTGGTGTGCATGTGCATTTCGTCGAACGTGCGCGCGCGCGACTCCCACACGCGCTCCGCGACCATCCGCGTCGCGCGCTCGAGGTCCATGTCCACCCATTGCCGCGAGCGCGGCGCGCGGTATTTCACTTTCGTCGCGCGACCGCCGTGCGTGACGAGCTCGTAGCTCGCCGCGCCTTTGGGACAGAGATGCCCGCGCGAGATCGGCGACGCGGGATCGCCTTCGATGCTGACGACCTTGCCGTCGCGATGGTAAACGAGTTGACCACAGCCGACGGCGCAGAACGGACAGACGGACCGCGCGACCTCGGTGTTTTCATTCTTCGGACGCAGCGCGCGCGTCTCGGAGCTGATCGCGGCATCGGAGTCGCCGCGGAGCTGGCGGAGGAATGGCCACATGCCGTTCAGTCTATGCTCGTCTCGTGCACGAACGAACGCGCATCACACGAATCGAGGGCGACTCGGCGGCCGAGGCCGACGATCTCCTCGTGATCGAAGAGCCGCTCGAGATTCGCGTCGGCGAAAAGCCGGTGTCGGTCACGCTGCGCACGCCGGGCGATGACTTCGATCTCGCGGCCGGGTTCCTCTTCACGGAATCGATCGTGCGCGAGGCGAGCCACGTGAACGCGATCCGCCACTGGGGCTCGCCGAATGTCGTGCGCGTCGATGTGAACGGCGCGCTCGACCTGCAGCGACTGCAACGCCACTTCTACTCGACGTCCTCGTGCGGCGTGTGCGGCAAGACGTCGATCGACGCGCTGCGCACCGAGGCGAAGGCGATCGAGTCGGAGGTGCGCGTGTCGCGCGACGTCGTGAACGCGCTCCCGGAAACACTCCGCCGCGAACAGAAAGCCTTCGACGCCACCGGCGGCCTTCACGCCGCGGGCATCTTCGACGCGAGCGGCGCGCTGATGCGCATCCGCGAGGACGTCGGCCGCCACAACGCCGTCGATAAAGCCCTCGGCTCGTTCTTTCGCGAACGCACGCCGCTCGACGATCGCATCCTCGTCGTCAGCGGGCGCACAAGCTTCGAGATCGTGCAGAAAGCGATCGTCGCGCGCATCGCGATCCTGGCGGCGGTCGGCGCACCATCGACGCTCGCCGTCGACCTCGCCCGCCAGTTCGGCCTCACGCTCCTCGGCTTCGTGCGGGACGGGCGGTTCAACGTTTACTCGCGCGGGGAACGCGTGAAGTAGGGCTCGGGCGGCCGCGGCATTCCTCTCCGCTTCCCTCTCCGACCAGCTTTCGGAAGTGTCTGGGGTCGGCTGGACGCGAGCGTGCATGGATGAATCGCCTCTTCTACGCACACGCATCTTCACGGCGGGCCGGCACCGGCACGTCGCTTCCTCCCTGCGCTGATCGATATGGTGTGGAACGGCACGATCAATCCGGGGAAGGTCTTCGATCTGACGCTGCCTCTCGAACAGGTCGCGGAGGGTTATCGCGCGATGGAGGAGCGGCGAGCGATCAAGACACTGCTGCGCCCGTAATAGCGTCGCGCGTGAAGAACTCCGTGTACCACTTCGCCACCCGCGGCCCTGCGCCACGCGATGCTCCGCCCCGGCGCTTCCAGTTCGCAATCGCCTCTTCGCTCTCCCAGTACGAGACGGTGATGCCGAGGCCGTGCGAGCCGCGCGCTCTCGATTCCGAGGGAAGCCGGGTTGCTGCGCCGCGAGCTCGATCATGCGGTCCGACGTCTCGCCGTATCCTTCTTCGACGTCGATGCGCAGCGACCGAAGATGACGGCGTAGTACGGGGGCTCCGGCGTTTTCGCGATCATGACTCACATTCGCGCCGCGCGCGCTCGAGCAGTGCGGCGAACCGCGCGTCGCCGCGAAGGTTGTCGAGCAAGTACCCGACCTCCGGCGTGTCACACCGGAGGTCGCGGGTTCGAGCCCCGTCGGCCCCGCCAATTTAAGTGACTCATTCGCCGCGACTTCGCGGCGTTTCATGTTGTCAGCGGCCCAAAAAGGGAAATGTGAGTTCACACGGTTCGTGAAGGTCTGGGTTTTCGAGACCGCCAGAAGCAGCCATTACACACCAAAACCGAATGTTCCACGCGAATAGACCAGTTTCACGGCATGTGAAGCGCGGGAGCATGCTTGAAAGAGCGAAGCGAGTGATCGCGTGCGCAACAACGCGGACGCGCAATGCTCGCAACGCGTAGGCAGCGACGGAGGACGTACCACTTTCGTCCGGCTCCGTGTCCTAGCAAAATCGGCGCGAGATCAGCCGCGAACACTTCAGCATTGGGATTCCCCAACCTTCGATCACCTGCATCACTCGTCGTCCAGTTTGAAGTAAGGGCGCTAAAAGGTGGCCAGGCTAGGCTCGCAAGGCATGATCCACGTCGCGAGCATGTGCGACGCCGCCGGTCATCATCCGAACGTCACATCGATCCACCTGCCCGGCTTCGAGTCATTGAGTGTCGAATACACGCGCTTTACGCGTTCGCTAATTTCGTCGAGTGTCTGCTTGTGCGGGATACCGTTGTACGCGTTGAGGCATGTCGACACCGCGGCGTAGCGCACCTTCTTGTCTGGTGGCGTTTTTGGCAGGATTTTCTCTAGGAGATTCGTATCCGGCGTGCCGTTGTGGCTCGCGTGATGGCTGATCTTGAGGAAGTGCACCGGCTTGAGCACATTCTGTTCGTCCATGAGCGCCCAGCTCTTTTCCTCCGCGTCGCCGGGAAACAGGAGTTTGAAGCCGTTCCATTCGAGACAGAAGACGATGCTGCTGTTGTTGTTTGCCTTGTCGATGCTGAGCAGGTTGTCGCCTACACCGCTCATGCGGGCGTGCACGAGATCGTAGAACGCACCGGCATCGACGCCTGGTGGCGGCAGCACATCGTCGCCCTTCCCAACTGCGGCGCGTTCACCATCGCCCATGAACAGCGGCGCGATGTGCTGTCCACCGCCGCCGTAATAAACGCTGGAATCCTCTTCCGGCGCCCAGATCGAGAACTCCACTTTTTCGAACGCGTGCTTCGTCTTCACCCCCCGATGAATGTAGTACGTCTGCGACGGGTTCAGGGAGCGCACGAAGTCGACGCAGTCTCCTGTCGCGTTTGGATTGTTGAGATCGAGCAATGTCTTCGTGAACTCCGTCTGCTCGCTCGGCGTCGCGGCAAGATAACGCTCCGCTTGTTCGTACGCGTCGAGCGCTAGCTTCTTCTGTTTCTTCGCGTCCGGGAAACGATCGTAGTAATCGGGCGCCGCGGACGCCGTCATCCACACATGACGTACCTTCAGCTCTTTCTTCACCTCGTGGCCCGCTTTCGCGGAGACGTAGAGCAGTCCCTGATTGTGATCGAGGTGTTCGTGCGACATCACGTACAGATCGAGCGGCTGGCCGTCGAGTTGTTTGAGGATGTCTTCGTAAATCGGCTCGAACAGCGATTTATCCGATCCCTCGTTGTTGAACTTTTGTCCGAAGTCGATGAGGATGTGCCGCGTTTTCGCCTTGCCGTCGGCGCCGTCGGGAACCGACACCAGGATTGCGTCCCCGAGGAGAATGTTGTACATGCGGATGCGGAGTTTAGCGGCCATTATTCACCTCGCGATGTGGAGCATGCGTGCGGTACCGCGGACGCGCATCAGGTTTCCGGAAGATTCTGCGGAAATGCTCGGACTCAGATGCGAGCGAATGGGCGGTTCATCGCCAATGCGGATGTGGTTTTCCGCGACAAGACGTTTGAGCATGGCATCGCGATTCTTCCGTTCTGCTGCGTAATCGCCGGTGAGCAGTGAGCGGACCATGCGCGTGTCCCAGTCAACGACGAGCGTTGTGCCGACCGTGATCTGCCGCTGCGTCGGGAACCCGCCGCCGAGATTCTGCGGCTCTTTCACATTCCACGAGACTTTGAAGATCATCTCGCGCGCTTCGGCCGAGGTATTGCCACGGTGGTAATGCAGCTTCGTCGAGTCGCGCCGCGGCAGCACGCGAAACGGGACTTTGTCCGGAATGCCGAGGAGCTTGCGATTTTGATTCGCAAACTCGTAGGCGGCCCAGTCGCTTTCGCAGATCGTGGCGACGTCGATGTCGTCGAGTGCTTTGTCGCGGAAATTGGTGCGCACATTCAAGGCGCTCTTGTCCGGCACGATGCGGCGTTTCACGAACTCGACGATGAGCGCTTTGCGTCCACTCGCTTCATCGGGGTGGTGCGCTTCATCGGCTGCAATGATCGCGGCGCCGTAATCGACAAAGGAAATCTCGCCCGGGGGCGCGTAATCGAGCGCGCGGAAGATCATGCGGCGAAACTGCCGGCTAGCGATACCGAGTGCTTTCTCCGGGCTGCCTTTGAATTTCTTGAGCCACTGTTCGTAGACGGCGCACATCGTTCTGAAAAGCGCGCCGGAGAGCACTTCGCTGAGATCGTGCGGCTCGTCACCTCGCACGTAATCGAGGCCGGCTTTCGGATCGAGCGAACGATTGTTGTTGAGCGAGCGCAGCGGACCGCTACCGCCGCGCTCACGTCCGAATTCTTCGGCGATGGCGCTGAATTCGCTTGGCACGTCGATGCGTCCGCCGGTCTTCGCCAGTACCGCCGCGACAAGATTGCTCATGTCGAAAGCTGACAGCAGCGCGGTGAGATCGGCAATGCATTCGTGCAGCGCGATCGCCTGCGGCGTGAGAGCGCTGTAGAGATCGGGAAGGATGCCGTCGAGAATCGCATGCGCGGTCTCATGCGCCACGATGTCCCGCGATGCGCAGCTGTAAACTGTTTTACACGCAGTTGCAGCGGACGCGAAATAGAAGAACTGTACGCTGCGTGAGGCGCGCTCGTAGTAGGCATTGGCCATCCGTCCGGCGCGCGGCACGACCAGAAGCTGCGGCCCGTCGAATGCCCATGTCAGCCGACGGCCGAGGGCATCTTTCCCTTCGAAAAGCTGCATGGTCTTCCAGACTGTGGCGAAGACACTGACGGCCAGAAGATCGCGATCCGTCGGGTCGTTGCGATTGGCGACGACATACTCACCTTTCTTGCGGCCGGGTGGCGGCGGGATGTACTTCACGCCGGAACGGAGTGCGCCGGTGTTTTCGTCGAAGTCGAGGACGGCCACACGTTTCGAGATCGGACCGTCGAGGAAGAATTCGTCGTCGAGGTTGACGTCTTGGTAAAGATCGATTCCCGGCATCGGGCGGAATGCGGGATCCTGCACCATTAACGGCACGGTGAGCTTGACCATGTTCGAACTCTCCCAACATGGGAGTGACATGCCTGGCAGATTCCCTACCCGGGGCGTGAAATTTGTTGCGCAACGCGACGTAGGAGCCTACGTTTCCACCATGCTCACCGACGGCTGGAGCGGACCGCCCGACGCGATGCGCACGCTGCCGGGCCGCATCGATGAAATGGTGCAGCGCTTCGGATCCGACATCGGACACTATTACGCCATCGGTGAAGAGGCCGCGATGCTGCGGAGGCGCAGCTTGGAGCTCATCACGCTCGATTGCATCTCGGTCTCGCACTTCTGGTCGACGCTCCAACAGCATCGCGACACCTTTCAGGTTCTCGAGAACTATCACAATGCCGCTGCCAGCGAGGAAGTCGCGAACCGGATTGCGCTGCTCGATGATCTGCTGGACGTCGACGCAGTCGCCGAGGTGATTGGCATCCGCTGTGCCGTTCTCCTCTTTTGCCGTCCTGACGAGCGTGAGTACGTTCTCGGCGGATTCGCAGCCGCGGAGTGGCGGCGCATCGGCGGTATTTTCCCTCAGTCGCGCGTGCCGATACAACTGTCGGTCACGCGACGCACGCGTCCCGGCGAGACGTTCGCCGTGCGGAACATCCACGACGATGCCGCTATCCGGGTGCCGCGACCGTGGGCCGAACGGTTGGATACCGTCGAGAGGCTATTCCTCGAGGAAATCTTCAGTTTCAATCACGTGCGCGACGAGCCGATCGAGGGGAACGAGACGCCACTGGAACCGTCACCGAATGTACCTCTGATTCTCTCCGATGGCGGTTTTGCCATCGACGGTGATGCCGAATTCTGGCGCGAGGAGCGGTCCGGCGTTCTTTACGTAACGGACGACAAGATTTCGCCCTACCCGCGGAAGGGTAGGGCGTTCTGCAGAGCTACGAAGCGGGAATATGTCGTGGTGGGTGGCGACGAAAAGGCGCCGGATGGCGAGTACGAGATCACCCTCAGGAGTTGTGACAGCGGCCGCGATTACGTCATCGGCATAGATGGAGAACGGCTGACGGTGACTGACGTCAGCCGGAACAAGGATCCCGAACCCGAGCCTCAGCCGCCCATCGAGCCGGAAAACCCCCGGTTCATATATCACGAGCCGATGTACATGGGACATGGCCACTGATCGTTTCTATAATCTGCTGAAGCGCGTGCGGACAGTGGATTTACGCCACCATCCACTGCTCTCGCATGCAGCGGCGGCGACGGCAAGGCGCGGTATTAGAGGAATCATTGTCTACGACTACGGTCAGGGCGACTGCAGCGCGATCGTCGACAAGAAAGGACGGCCGCTCGTCTTTTTCGACATGGGAGGCGGGACGTCGACGGGATCATTAACGCATCCGTGGCACACGGCATGGGGCACGCGAAAGTTCGCACGGGCTACGTGGCGGCGGAAAGTGCCCGATGTCACGCGCGAACCGACGGTTCTTCTGTCGCACTGGGACGCTGACCACTACAGCACGGCGTGGTACCTTACGAATCGGCGCATCGATTCGAAGCGGGTGCCGGTGAACGGGCCAGACGTCGTCGGTTTGAAGTGGATCGCACCGCGCCAGCGGAACAAAGGACCGAGCACGTTCGCATTTGCGAAGGCACTGAAAAACCTCTCGTGCTGGCCCGCAAAGGCCGTGCATCCGTACCGCATCGGCAAGAAAACGCGTCTTCACGTGGAACGATGCACCGGATCGGACAATGACGCGAACCTCAACGGCATCGCCGTCGTGCTGGAGCGGCTCGACAAGGCGGGCGAGCCTGCCGAGCAGATGCTGCTTCCCGGTGACGCGCCGTACGCCTACATCCCTTCCTGTAGGCGCGGAGCGCTGACGAAACTCATGGCACTCCTAGCCTTCCACCACGGATCGGCTACACACTTGCGCCAGGCTAGGCAGTACATTCCGCCGCCGGCGACGAAGGCGCCGCGCATTGTGTACACATACGGGGTGAAGCCGGACGGTGGCCGGTGCTACGGCCACCCGGCGGCCAATGCGATCCGCGCGTACATGAAACTCGGCTGGTCGCGGGCGGAGCACCCGGGTGGAGCGCTTCGGCAGTGGCCGCCTCGCGCTGAATCGCGCGGCGATCCGCAAAGCCGGGCGGACGTGCGTCTCGATTTCGTAACGGCGGACGGCACCGTTCGGCTGCCGCAGCCGTCCGCGAGCGGCAACGCACGCTTTCCAATCGCGTTGCGCCGCTGACGAATGACGGCACGTCGCCGCGGCACCGTCATTGGGCCGCCTCCCCATCAACACCGGCAATTTAATGCAACGCCATCGTAGACATTTCGACCACTTGAAGAGTGCGACCAGTTCCGCGCATCAGCACATCGGCCTGTCACACCGGAGTCGCGGGTTCGAGCGCTGTCGGCCCCGCCAATCAAGTAACTCATTCGCCCCCACTTGGCGGCTTTTGCATTTCTAAAGAGTACTCATTTAGAAAGTTGCGAATCGCAAGCTCAGTGGCTAGCTTCGCGTTTTTCGTGAACGCGCGAGCATCCGAATAACAGTTTTCTCCGTGGAACACTCAGGCACTTCGAGCGATGTTCCACCGAAAGTGCGATCTTGAGTTGCTTGACCGAGTACCCGTTCTTCCAGCCCGCTCTCAATGCCCGTCCGCGCCCCCAGCTCGTCAGCGCGAATGAGCGCTACAAGCCGCGCGTCGTCGAGGAAGACGTCGACAACTTCGAGTTGATCGGCGTCGTCGTCGGCCGGCTTCGGCTACCCGGCCTGTGGCGGCGCACAGCCGCTCCGGCAGTCCCTACCGCCGGCGCGGAGCAGGATCAGCGCAGAGAGACTCCCATGCAACCAGCTTCCCGCACCGACGTATGATGATCCCAGTGCCCGTTCTTGCCGGCGGTTCGGAGCAGCGCATTCTGCGGACGCTCGACGCGTCCGGCTTCCTCCTCACCGAGAAGCTCTTTTCCGCCCGCGGGCGCCTCGTCGAGCACGCGCACGACCACGCGCATTTCTGCTTCGTCGTCGCTGGCCGCTACACGGAAGCGAACGGGAGTCAGGCGATCGACTGCGCGCCCTCGACGCTCACCTTCCGCCCCGCGGGAGAAGCCCACCACAACCAGTTTCACGACCAACCGGTGCAGGTGCTGACCGTCGCGATTCCGCCGCGATGGCTCGAGCGGGTCGCGCAGGAATCGATCGCGTTGCCGCACGCGCTCGGCTTTCATGACGGCTTGCTCCCCACATTGGCGCGGCGCCTCGCACACGAATTCCAGCAGATGGATCCCGGCGCGACCTTGCTGCTCGAAGCGTTGTCGCTCGAGCTCCTCGTCGCAACTGCGCGATCCACATCCATCCGTCCCGAGCGCGCCGCACCGCGGTGGCTGGAACGGGTGCGCGAGCTCATTCACGCCCGGTTCGCGGAGCGCCTGACTCTCGAGGAGATCGCGGCCGACGCCGGCGTCCATCCCGTGCATCTGGCGACGGTCTTCCGGCGGCGCTTCCACTGCACGGTCGGTGACTACGTCCGTGAACGCCGCATCGAATACGCCTCGCGCGAGCTGAGAACGACCCGCACGCCGCTCGCGTTGATCGCTCTCGACGCCGGCTTCGCGAACCAGGGACACTTCTCGACCACCTTCAAGCGGGTCACGGGCTTCACCCCCGCCGCGTACCGCAAAGCGTTCGGCCGCACTTAAAAATCGAGAAAGACCCTTAAGCCCTCGGAAGAAACGGGCTGGCGCGCCGCGGTAGCCTCCGTTCATGCGTAATGGAGCTTCTTTCATCCTTGCCGGACTGCTGACCGGAGTCGTGGCCCTGCAAACGACCGCCGCGCGGGCGCCGAAGGCGACGAGCGCGGTCCCGCCGCTCGCCTACACGCACCGGGTCCTGCGCAACGGGCTGAATGTCTACACGATGCGCGACACGCACACCGCCAATGTCGTGGTCCACATGTGGTATCGCGTCGGCGCGCAAGACGATCCGGGTGGCCGCTCGGGCTTCGCCCATCTGTTCGAGCACATCCTGAGCCGCGTCACGCGCAACATCCCTCATGGTGCACTCACCCGCATCGTCGAGGAGCAAGCCGGCGGCACGCGCAACGCCGCGACCAGCGAGGATCGGACGCACTACTACGAAATCGTCCCCGCGAATCAGCTCGAAGCGATGTTGTGGGCCCATGCGGAACGGATGGGCCGCTCCGTGCTCGACCGGGACGTGCTCGAGGCCGAGCGAAGCATCATCAAGGAGGAGATGCGCGAGAGGATCCTTTCGCAGCCGTACGGCCGCCTGCAGTCCTTTTACAGGCCCGCCGTCAGCTTCCCCGGGCATCCGTACAGCCGGCCGACGATCGGCACGGTGGCGGATCTCGACGCGGCGACGTTGGACGAGGCGCGCGCCTTCCACGCCAACTTCTACCGCCCCGACAACGCCACGCTGATCGTTTCGGGCAACTTCGACCAGGCGCAGCTCGACCGCTGGATCGACCGGCATCTCGGCTCTCTCCCGCGGCCCGCCACCCCAATCGTGCGTCACGAAACGATCGAGCCGCCGCGCCCGGAGCCGCGATCGCTCACCGTCTA
>DATELS010000517.1:0-2315 GCA_035276365.1 Thermoanaerobaculia bacterium | reverse complement strand
TCGACGTCGTCGTCACGCGCGACGCGGACCGCACGATCGCTTTGAGGGATCGCGCGACGCTCGCGAATGATTCGAAGAGCGACATCTTCGTCTCCATCCACGTCAACGCCATCGTCAAGCACGTCGAGAGCCGCGGCATCGAGACCTACTACCTCGGCGCCACCAGCGATCCCGCGCTCACCCAGCTCGCCGCCGCCGAGAACAGCGTCTCCGGCTACTCCCTCGGCGACATGCGCAAGCTCCTCGACGGCGTTTACGCCGACGCGCGCCGCGACGAGTCGCGCGACCTCGCCGCGGCCGTGCAGAAGCGACTCTTCACGAGCCTCAGCAAAACCGATCCCGGACTCGAGAACTGGGGCGTGAAGCGCGCGCCGTTCCTCGTCCTCGTCGCCACCGACATGCCGGCCATCCTCGCCGAAGTCGGCTGCCTCTCGAACGAAAAGGAAGCCGCGATGCTGCGGAATCCGGAGTACCGGCAGAAGGTCGCCGACGCGCTCCATGACGGTATCCGCGCGTACGCCGGAGCCAGTGAGAAGAAAGGAAGCTAACGCAATGCCTGAGATCCTTCACGTCGGGATCGACCTCGGCACCTCCCGCAGCGCCATCTCCGCATCGAACGGCGAACGCTTCGTCGTCGACAGCTTCGTCGGCTGGCCGTTGGACATGGTCGCGAAGAAAGTCTTGAAGCGCGAAGTGCTGATCGGCGAAGACGCGCTCACGAACCGCACGATGCTCGACCTCCATCGCCCGCTCGAGCGCGGCCTCCTCAAAGAAGGATCGGAGAAAGACGTCGAGGCCGTGCGCCAGCTTCTCAAGCATCTCCTCAAGCTCGTCGGCGTGAACGGCAAGACGCAGGCGTCGGACGTGCGCGCCGTCGTCGGCGTGCCCGCGGCCGCACTGCGCACGAACAAGCAGTACCTGCGCAACTCGATGAAAGGCATCGTCGACAGCCTGCTCATCGTCTCCGAGCCGTTCGCCGTCGCGTACGGACTCGACGCGTTGCTGCACACGATGATCATCGACATCGGCGCCGGCACCACCGACTTCTGCGTGATGAAGGGCCGTTATCCGACGGAAGAGGACCAGCGCACGCTGACGATCGCCGGCGACTCGATCGACGCGCAGCTCCTCAAGCTCATCGAAGAGCGCTACCCGCAGGCGAACGTCACCGTCTACATGGTGCGCGAGTGGAAGGAAAAGCACAGCTTCGTCGGCGACTCGAAGGATCCGGTGATCGTCACCGCGCCGGTGAAAGGCGTGCCGACGCAGCTCGACATCACGACCGAGATGAAGACGGCGTGCGAGACGCTGCTCGCGCCCGTCGTCGAGACGATGATCGATCTCCTTGCGCGCATCGAACCGGAGTTCCAGGAGCGCGTGCGGAACAACATCATCCTCTCCGGCGGCGGCGGACTCATTCGCGGACTCGCGCCCGCGCTCGAGAACGCGCTGAAGAGTGTCGGCGGCGGCAGCGTGAAGTACATGGAGGATCCGGTGTTCATCGGATCGGATGGCGGACTCGCGCTCGCGATCGATGCGCCCGAGGGGGATTGGGAGAAGCTGACGGCGTGAGGCGATGACGCGCGTCGCGATCTTCGTCCTCGCGCTCCTCATCAGCGTCTACCTGATCGCGCTCTACCTACGGCGCACCGGGATGTTTTTCCCCGATCGCTATCCAAGCGGTCGCTGGGACGTCCAACAATTCATGATCGTGCCGAGCGAGCACACGTTCGCGAGCGCGGACGGCGTGAAGCTGCACGCGTGGCTCTTTCGCGCCGATGATCCGCATGCGCCGGTGTTGATCTGGTTTCACGGCAACGCGGGCAACATCACGAATCGCGCGGACATGGCGGTCGAGCTCGCGCGACGCGGCGTCTCCGTCTTCCTCTTCGACTATCGCGGCTACGGCAAGAGCGAAGGTCAGCCGAAGGAGTCGAAGCTCTATCTCGACTCGCTGGCCGCGTTCGACTACGTGCGCTCGCTGCATCCCGCTCGCGTCGCGATCTACGGCGAGTCCCTCGGCGGACCGTACGCGGCGTTCGTCGCGAAGGAGCGCAAAGACAGCGTGCGCGCGGTAATCATGGAGAACTCGTTCTCGTCGCTGAAGGACCTCGCGAACGCGATCTATGCTCCGCTGCCCCTCGGCTGGACGGCTCCGCTCGCCATGCGCACGTCTGCCTGGCTCAACGAGGCGGGCGTTCCGGTCCTCGTCCTGCATGGGAAACGTGACATGGTCGTTCCGTATCGGATCGGCCGGAAACTCTATGATGATCTTCGCGTACCGAAGGAGATGATCACCTCGGACGGCGCGGGGC